>NZ_JBHTWX010000011.1:0-110679 GCF_042792155.1 Kitasatospora sp. NPDC056651
CGCCTCCCCCCCTCGCTCGCGGGGTGGGGCCCCGGTTAAATCCGGGCGCCCCTCCGCTCTTTCGTGCCCGTCCGACCGGGGATGCGGAACCGCGGTCTTCGATTCCCGGCCCTGGCCCGAACTTCGCCCACCCATGGGTTGGGTTCACCGAACACGCGCTCCAACTGAATGTCACCATCATTGGGGGGAACGGGAGTTGGCCGAAGGTGTGGGCCGCAGCTCCAGCAGGCAGACCGCTTCCGCGCACTTCACCGCGTACATCGGCCTGCTGAACCAGGCCAGGCGCGCCGGGCTGCCGGTCCGGATCCCCACCGAGTGGTGGCCGACGCCGATCGGGCCTCCTGGGAGGAAGGCGCCGCGGCCGCCCCGCCACCCCGGCCCCGCGTTCGGGTGAGGGCCGCGTTCGGGCGATCAGGTGAGGGTAGCCTTGCCCGGGTGAGCACCTGTGCGACCGTGTCGCGTGAACTTTCGGAGCCGCTGGCCGCCACGGCGGCGACGGCGAGCACCTGGCTGCTGCTGGAGCAGAACGGGCCGTGGGGCGCGAAGGCGCTGGGTGAGAGCCATCTGGACGCGACGGTCGGGCGGGCGCTGGAGGCCGCCGCGGCCGGGACCGGCGTACGGGTGGCACTGATCCGACGGCCCGGGCGGCACGCGGACTGCCTGCCGACCGCGCGCCACGAGGTGCTGGTGGCGCACACGGTGCCGGGCCGCGGCTGGGTGCGCCGGGCGGAGGTGGCGGATCCGGCGGAGCTGCTCGAGCTGGACCTCGCCGCGCTGGGCGCCGGCGACCACACCGGATTCGGGCGGGAGCACGTCGGCGGCCCGGTGGCCCTGGTGTGCACCAACGGGCGGCGGGACCGCTGCTGCGCACTGCTGGGCCGTCCGCTCGCCGCGGAGCTGGCCGCGGCCGGGCACAGCGAGGTGTGGGAGGTCACCCACCTGGGCGGGCACCGTTTCTCCCCCACGATGCTGGTGCTGCCGTACGGCTACGCGTACGGGCGGCTGACGCCGGAGACCGCCAAGGAGGTGCTGGCGGCGACGGCTGCCGGGCACACGGTGCCGGAGTGGTCGCGGGGCTGCTCGGGCTGGGACCGTCCGGGCCAGGCGGCCGAGCACGCGGTGCGGCTGGCCACCGGCGAGACCGCGGTGGACGTGCTGACGCTCACCCAGCGACCGGACGGTGAGGGCCGCTGGCTGGTGGGGGTGCTGCACCGGGACGGCCGGTCCTGGGAGGTGGACGTGATCGAGACGGTGAGCGAGCCGCCGCGTCCGGAGAGCTGCGGCAAGGCGGCGGGGACGCCGTCGCGGATGGACGTCCTGTCGGTCCGAGGTCTGTGAGCGGCGCACGGACGACGGCACAGGGGAACCCCGGCGGGCCTCAGGCCCGCCGGGGTTCCCCGGGTACGACGGCTCAGGCCGCGCCCGCACCGGTGAGGGCGCGCACCTCCAGCTCGGCGAACCGGTCCGGGTCGGTGGGCTCGGACGAGGTGACCGTCCCGATCCACCCGGCCAGGAAGCCCAGCGGGATGGAGACGATGCCCGGGTTCTCCAGCGGGAACCAGTGGAAGTCGAGGCCCGGGAAGAGCGCCTCGTGGGAACCGGAGACCACCGGGGAGAAGATCACCAGCGCGATCGCCGGGATCAGCCCGCCGTACACCGCCCAGACCGCGCCGCGGGCGGTGAAGCGCGACCAGAACAGGCTGTACAGCAGCACCGGCAGGTTGGAGGAGGCGGCGACGGCGAAGGCCAGACCGACCAGGAAGGCCACGTTCAGCTGCTGGGCGAAGAGGCTGATCACGATCGCCGCGGCGCCGATCCCGGCGGCGGCGATCCGGGCGACCATCACCTCCTGCTGCTCGCTGACCTCGGACACCGACTCCTTCGAGGACCGGGCGGCCGGAACGGTCTCGCCCCGACGGCGCCGCCCGCGGCTCTTCTCCGTTTCGCGCGACGGCCGGGCCCGCCAGGCACCGGCCCAGATGTCGTGGGCGAAGGCCGCCGAGGAGGCCAGGGTCAGCCCGGCGACCACGGCGAGGATGGTGGCGAAGGCGATCGCCGAGATCAGCGCGAACAGCACCACGCCGCCGGTGCTGCCGTTGCCGCCGCCGAGCACCAGGGCGAGCAGCGGAACGGCGGTGTTCCCGGCCGAGTTGGCGCGGTGCACCTCGGCCGAGCCGATCAGCGCGGTGGCGCCGAGGCCGAGCACGATCGCCATCAGGTAGAAGCTGCCGACCAGCCCGATCGCCCACATCGTGGAGCGGCGGGCGGCCCGCGCGGTGGGCACGGTGTAGAAGCGGGACAGGATGTGCGGCAGGCCGGCGGTACCGAGCACCAGGCCGAGGCCGAGGCTGACGAAGTCCAGCCGGCTGGTGAGGCTGCCGCCGTACTTGAGCCCGGGTTCCAGGTAGCGGTGCCCGGCGCCGCTGTGCGCGGCGGCCTGGCGCATCAGCTCGCCGAGGTCGCCGTGGAAGCGGACCACCAGCAGCACGGTGAGCAGCACCGAACCGCAGGTCAGCAGGAAGGCCTTGATGATCTGGATCCAGGTGGTGGCCCGCATCCCGCCGATGGTGACGTAGACGATCATCAGGGCGCCGACCGCGATGATGGTCCAGGTGCGGGCGTGCGGGCTGCCGGTGCCGAGCAGCAGGGCGACCAGCGAGCCGGCGCCGACCATCTGGGCGACCAGGTAGAGCAGGGTGACCACGACGCTGGCGCCACCGGCCGCGGCGCGCACCTTGCGGCGGCGCAGCCGCAGCGCCAGCACGTCGGCGAGGGTGTACCGGCCGGCGTTGCGGACGAGTTCGGCGACCAGCATCAGCACCACGAGCCAGGCGACCAGGAAGCCGACGCTGTACAGCACGCCGTCGTAGCCGTACAGCGCGATCAGGCCGGCGACGCCCAGGAAGGAGGCGGCGGAGAGGTAGTCCCCGGAGAGCGCGAAGCCGTTCTGCAGCGGGGTGAAGTCGCGGCCGCCGGCGAAGAAGTCCTCGGCGGCGTTGCCCTGGCGGCCGACCCAGAGGGTGACCCCCAGGGTGACCAGGACGACGACGGCGAACAGCGCGATGGCGAGCGAGTGGTGGTCGCCGGTGGGGGCGACGGCGGGGGTGGCGTTCGCCGCCACGGTCCGCACCGCGGCCTTCGCCACGTCGGTGGGCACGGTGGGCATCAGGGTCGTCATCGCAGCTGGTCCTGGGTGTCCCAGCGCAGGCCCAGGGCGGCGCGGTCGCGCTTGGTCCGGGCGTTGCGGGCGTAGAGCCAGGCGAGCAGGAAGGTCGAGGCGAACTGCGACAACCCGAGCAGCCAGGCCACGTTGAGCGGACCGGCCACCTCGCGGCGCATCAGGTCGGGGGCTCCGGCCTGGGCGGCGACGTACAGCAGGTACCAGGCGAGGAAGCCTCCGGTGATCGGGAAGACGAACGTCCGGTAACTGCGGCGGATCTGCCGGAACGTCGCGCTGGCCTGGACGGCCCGGTACACCTCGGTGCTGTCGGCGAACGGCTCGTCGTCGAGCGGCACGAGGGCGGCGTGCGGTGCGGCCTGGGCCGCGGGGTCGGCTGGGGTGCTCTGGGCGAACGGCTCGTCGGCGGGCCCGTGGACCGGCGCGCCGACGGCAACGGGCTCGACGACCGCCTCTGCCGACTGTGCCGTACGGACGTGGTCCGTACGGGCGGGCCCCGACTGCGCCGGTACCGCCGTGCGGCGGGGCGCAGCCGATGGCTCGGCGGACTCAACGGGGCTGCCGGCGGCCGGAGCGGCCCACCAGTCGAATTGCTGTCCCGATCCGGGACTGCTCGTCTGCTGCTGTGGCACTGCTGCTCCTGGACGGCCGGATGTTCTGACCCGAACCATGATGGCGGCCCCCGCGAACCGCCCCTGACCATCGCAGATACGTTCACTCGATGAGGTGATCGATCATCCGACAGACACTCATCGGACTACTGCTGCGTACCGGTGATTCCGTGGCGGAACGCGTACGCGACCGCCTGCGCCCGGTCCCGCACCGCGGTCTTGGCGAACAGGTTGTTGATGTGGGTCTTCACGGTGGCCTGGCTGACGAACAGCCGTTGGGCGATCTCGGCGTTGGACAGCCCCTCCGCGATCAGCGCCAGCACCTCGGCCTCCCGGACGGTCAGCCCGTCGGGCAGTGCCCCCGGCCGGGTGGCGGGCTGCCCGGGGGCCGGACCGGAGTGGGCGCCCTGTTCCGAAAGCCTTTCCAGGAGCCGCAGTTGGACCTGCGGCGAGAGTCCGGCGGCGCCCGACCGGACGTTCGCGATGGCCCTGGCGATCTCCTCGGCGCCGGCGTCCTTGGTGAGGTAGCCGCGCGCCCCGGCCCGGAGCGCCGGGAACAGCGAGTCGTCGTCGGCGTAGGTGGTGAGCACCACGACCTCGGTCTCCGGGTGCGCCGCGCGGATCCGCCGGGTCGCCTCGACGCCGTCGCACCGCGGCATCCGCAGATCCATCAGCACCACGTCCGGGTGATGGCGCTCCGTCAGGCTGACGGCCTCCTCCCCGTCCCCCGCCGCACCGACCACCTCGATGCCGGGCAGCAGCCCCAGCAGCATCACGATGCCCTCGCGCACCACCGTCTGATCGTCCGCCACCAGGACCCTGGTCACCCCTGGAACCGTCATGCCGGCACCCGCAGCAGCACGCGCCACCCTCCGTCCTCCGGGCCCGCCAGCAGTGTGCCGCCGAGCAGTTCCGCGCGTTCGCGCATTCCCAGCAGACCGTACCCGCTGCCGCTGGCGGTCAGCTCCTCCGACAACTCCTGCCGCGCCGGGCGGGTGTTGCGCACCTCCAGCTCCACCGTTCCCTCCAGGTAGCGCAGTTCGACGGCGCAACGGGCGCCGGGCGCGTGCTTGCGCACGTTGGTCACCGCCTCCTGCGCGGTGCGCCGCACCGCGAGGGCGGCCTCGGCGGCGATCGGCCGGGGCGACCCGGTGACGGTGAGGCCGGCGCGCTCGCGCCCGGCCAGCTCGACCAGGAACTCCCCCACCGGGGTGAGCTCCCCGCGCAGCGCGGAGAGCGCCTGCCGGGTCTCGGCCAGCCCGTCCTGCGCCATCCGCCGGGCGGCGACGACCCGTTCGCGGACCTGTTCGCGGTCGGTCCCGGCGTCCAGCATCAGCCGGGCCGCCTCCAGGTGGACGAGCTGCGCGGAGAGGCTGTGGGCCAGCACGTCGTGGATCTCCCGGGCGATCCTGGCCCGTTCGGCGAGCGCCGCGCTCTCCGCCTCGGCGGCCCGGGCGGCCCGCTCCTGGGCGAGCAGCCGACGGGAGGTGCCGCGCGCCTCGACGTCCATCCGCAGCAGCCAGCCGAGCAGCGTGATCCCGCCGACGGTGGCGGCGATGCTGAGCCGGCCCGACGTGGTGACCGCCGCGTACGAGCCCAGCGCGGCCGCCGCCGTGACCAGCCCGGGCGCGGCCGGCAGCCGGACCAGCGCCATCACCGCCAGGCCGTACCAGAGCACGTCGGAGAGCATGGTGGCCCGGCCGGCGTCGGCCAGCCAGGCGGCGCCGAGCACCGCGCCGGTCAGCAGGTAGGCGGGCAGCGGGCGCTGCTCCCGGGTGGTCCGCAGGAAGGCCGCGCAGAGCCCGAACGCGGCGACCAGTCCGGCCGTCGCGGCCACCGCCGCCCAGCCGGAGAACCTGCCGCCGGCAAGGGTCCCCCAGGTGACGGTGGCCACCAGCACGGTGCGGCCGAGCACCGCGAGGATCCGCCGCGGCCGGCTCTCGGCCTCGCGCTCCAGCCCCTCGCGGGACGGCCAGCGGGTCCAGTACCACCCGGCCACGGGTTCCTCCTCGGGTGCTCACGGCGGCGGATCGGTGCGGCACGCGCCGCGGTGGATCGGTGCGGCGCGCACCGGGTCGGTTAGGTGTGGCGGCGCGCACCGGGTCAGTGCAGCACGGCGGTCGGCGGCGCGGGCTCCAGCGTCCGGGCCCTCCAGTTCACCACGAGCGAGCGGACCAGCAGCAGGACCGCCATGCCGAGCATCAGGGAGCTGCCGGCCTGGTGGACGTGCAGGGCCGTGCCGATCCCGTAGAGGCCGAGCCGGATGGCGATCATCCCGATCCAGGCGGCCACGGTGGCCTTGGTGCCCTTGGCCATGACGGAGCCGTCCGCCGTCCGCCAGAGCCGTACGGTCCAGCCCCAGACCGAGCCCATCCCGAGCACCGCGACCAGTCCGGCGACCAGCAGGACCACCGAGAGGGCGGGGTGCTGGTGGTCGACGAGCTGCGGGTCCCGCAGCGCGAGCGCGCCCAGGATCAGCGGCAGCAGCCAGAAGCGGCGCTCGGTGTCCAGCCGCTGGGCCCGCATCTGGCGCTGGACCACCACGACCATCACCGCGGCGATCACGAGGACGTTGGTGAGGGCGATCATCGGACTTCTCCGTCCCGAAGGGAGGCTTTCGCTGACCTCTCCGACGCTACGGACGGGGCGGTTCCCGCTGATCGGAGCCGGGGTGGACCGCGGGTGGATCCCGAACGCGCCGGGCCCTCCACCCAGGGGTGGAGGGCCCGGCCGGACGGCGTGCGTCAGGCGTCGATGCGCGAGCGGTCCAGGGTGGCCGCCGAGTCCACGATGAACTCCTTGCGCGGGGCGACGTCGTTGCCCATCAGCAGGTCGAAGATCCGCTCGGCCTGCTCCAGGTCGCCCAGGTTGATCCGGCGCAGCGTGCGGTGGCGCGGGTCCATGGTGGTCTCGGCCAGCTGGTCGGCATCCATCTCGCCCAGGCCCTTGTAGCGCTGCACCGGGTCCTTCCAGCGCAGCCCCTTGCGCTGGAACTCCAGCAGCGTCGAGCGCAGTTCGGCGTCGGAGTAGGTGTAGTGGTACTTCTCCTGGCCGCGCTTGGGGTTGGTGAGCTCGATCCGGTGCAGCGGCGGCACGGCGGCGAAGACCCGGCCCTGCTCGACCATCGGCCGCATGTAGCGGTGGAAGAGGGTCAGCAGGAGGGTGCGGATGTGCGAGCCGTCGACGTCGGCGTCGGCCATGAAGATGACCCGGCCGTAGCGGGCCTGGTCGATGTCGAAGGTGCGGCCGGAGCCGGCCCCTATCACCTGGATGATCGCGGCGCACTCGGCGTTCTTGAGCATGTCGCTCACCGAGGCCTTCTGCACGTTGAGGATCTTGCCCCGGATCGGCAGCAGTGCCTGGAACTCGGAGTTGCGGGCGAGCTTGGCGGTGCCGAGCGCCGAGTCGCCCTCGACGATGAACAGCTCGCTGCGCTCGACGTCGTCGCTGCGGCAGTCGGCCAGCTTGGCGGGCAGCGAACTGGTCTCCAGCGCGGTCTTCCGCCGCTGGGCCTCCTTGTGCTGGCGGGCGGCGACCCGGGTGCGGGCGGCCGCGACGACCTTCTCCAGCACGGCCCGGGCCTGGAGCTTCTGGTCCTTCTTGGCCGAGGTGAGGAAGGCCTTGAGCTCCTTGGCGACGACGGCGGCGACGATCCGGTTGGCCGCCGAGGTGCCGAGCACCTCCTTGGTCTGGCCCTCGAACTGCGGCTCGGCGAGCCGGACGGTGACCACCGCGGTGAGACCCTCGGTCGCGTCGTCCTTGGTGATGTCGTCCTCGGCGACGCGCAGCAGCTTGCCCGCCCGCAGCGCCTCGTTGACCGTCTTGGCCAGCGAGCGCTCGAAGCCGGTGACGTGGGTGCCGCCCTTGGGGGTGGCGATGATGTTGACGAAGGAGCGCAGGGTCGTGTCGTAGCCGGTGCCCCAGCGCAGCGCGATGTCCACGCCGAGGTGGCGGGTGACCTCGGTGGGCGTCATGTGGCCGAGGTCGTCCAGGACCGGCACCGTCTCCTTGAAGGTGCCCTCGCCGCGCAGCCGCAGCACGTCGCAGACCGGCTTGTCGGGGGCGAGGAACTCGCAGAACTCGGCGACTCCGCCGTCGTAGCGGAAGACCGACTCCTCGATCTGCTCGCTCTCGGTGAGGCGCTCGTCACGGACCACGATGGTCAGGCCGGGGACGAGGAAGGCCGTCTGCCGGGCGCGGCTGTGCAGCGTCTCCAGGGAGAGCTTGGCGTCCTTGAGGAAGATCTGCCGGTCGGCCCAGTAGCGGATCCGGGTGCCGGTGCGGGCCTTCGGCACCTTGCGGCTCCTGGTCAGGCCGTTGCCGGGCTCGAAGGGGGCGTCCGGGCTGGTCTCGGTGAAGATGCCGGGGGTGCCGCGGCGGAAGCTGATCGCGTGGGTGTGGCCGCCGCGGTCGACCTCGACGTCGAGGCGGGCGGAGAGCGCGTTGACGACCGAGGCGCCGACACCGTGCAGGCCGCCGGAGGCCGCGTAGGAACCGCCGCCGAACTTGCCGCCGGCGTGCAGCTTGGTCATCACGACCTCGACACCGGACAGCCCGGTCTTCGGCTCGACGTCCACCGGGATGCCGCGTCCGTTGTCCCGGACCTCGACCGAGGAGTCGGGGTGCAGCACGACGTCGATGCGGTCGCAGTAGCCGCCCAGCGCCTCGTCGACGGAGTTGTCGATGATCTCCCAGAGGCAGTGCATCAGACCGCGGCTGTCGGTCGAGCCGATGTACATGCCGGGGCGCTTGCGGACCGCCTCCAGGCCCTCCAGGACGAGCAGGTGCCGCGCGGTGTAGTTGGAACCGTCGTCGCCGGCCAGCAGCGCGGACGGCACGGTCGTTTCGGCACTCACGCGGCACTCTCCTCGGTGAAGTTCTGTCTCATCGGTCACATCCGTACGCATCCGGACCAAGCGCCAGTGCAGCACGCCGCACCGACATCCGTCGCCCTGCGTGCCCGGACCCCTGCGCCGGGTGCACAGCACGACAGGCGGGCTCCGCGCAGCTTGTACGCGCTGCGCGAACAAGCACCGCACCCGGGCGCGGGCCCCGGGGGCGCCATCTCCTCCCGGTACCACCGGTCCTGGCGGATCGTGGGACCCGGCACAGGCTCCGGAACTGCCGTTATGCAGGCTACCGGGGCCCGGGGCGGGGCTTATGCTCCAACCCGGCAGAGGATTATGCTACGCGGACCTCGCACCCGATCCCGATCGGGCGTTCGAGCCGAGGGCGGATCCCGGAATCCGGCACGCATGAACCGCCGGCGCCCGGGGCACGTCCTCATCAACACAGCAGAATCCTCAGAGAAGAAAAGCCACGAGCGGGAACGTTTTCGGCCTGGTTGGATGTTGACCCTGGTACGACAGCTCGTCGAGCTAGAGAAGAGGCGACGTGACTACTGTTCTGACCCCTGCGAGCCCGCTCACCGCGGCTGACCGCTGCGACCGCTGCGGCGCCCAGGCCTACCTGCGCGTCGTACTCGCGAGCGGCGGAGAGCTGCTCTTCTGCGCCCACCACGGCCGGAAGTTCGAGCCCGAGCTCAAGAAGATCGCCGTGGAGATACAGGACGAGAGCGGCCGTCTCACCACCACGACCAGCGCCACGGCCGTCGACGACGAGCGCTGATCCCCAGCGCCGCGCCACCACCAGCAGTCGGCGTCGAGCCGTGTCCGGCCGCGCACCACGCGCGACCGGTGAGCCGGGCGGCTGACCCTTCGGGGCCGGTCGCCCGGCTCTGCTGCACTCCGGGACTCCCTCCCGGGCCCGGCGCGGAGCGACCGTCCCGGTCCGACGCGGTGTCAGGACCGGACGCCGGCAGGCGCCGGGAGCTCACCCACCGCGACGCTCACAGCACCGAGCGCACCGCGTCCGCGACCGAGGACACCCTGGTGTAGACCCCTGGGTGGGCCGCCTCCGCGCAGCCCGTCCCCCAGGACACCAGGCCGACCAGCCTGCCCTCCACGATCATCGGGCCGCCGCTGTCGCCCTGGCAGGCGTCCTTGCCGCCCCTCTCCTCGCCCGCGCAGACCATGCCCCGGGCGTCGAACCTGCCGTCCGGCCCGCCCGGGTAGGCCTGGGCGCAGGTCCGGTCCGGCACGATCGGCACGTCCACCCCGCGCAGCGTCGGCGAGTAGTCGCCCCGCCCGGAGGTGTCGCCCCAGCCGAAGACGTGCGCCGTGGTCCCGGCCGCGTACGGCGCGGTCTCGCCCTGGCCCACCAACCCGACCACCGGCCTGGCGCCCTGCGACTCGGCGAGGGTGAGGACCGCCACGTCGTTCATGTTGGCGGCGAAGGAGTAGTCGGGGTGGATCCAGACCGACCGCACCGCCACCTCGCGGCCGGCCGAGCCGCGCATGTCGTCCCGGCCGACGATCACCCTGAGTCCCGGCCGGTCGACCCGGCCCCTGGTCTCGTCGTAGAAGCAGTGCGCGGCCGTCACCACCTTGGTCGGGGTGACCAGCGCGCCCCCGCAGAACTGGCCGGACCGGCCGCTGCCGAACTGCTGGCGGCTGGACAGCGCCACGATCCACGGGTGGTCCGCGGTGCTCGCCGCGGTGCCGCCGACCACCCGGCGCTGCGCCTCGGCCGGCGCCGCGCCGCCGAGCGCGGCCAGCGGGACGGGCACGGCGGCGAGCAGCGCCAGTACGGCGGCCCTCCGGCGGCGGCCCGTCCGGGCACCGGCCGGGGCCGTCGGGTCGGCCGGATCGGCCGGATCGGCCGGATCGGCGAGGGCCGCTGAAAACGGGATGGACGTCGGCAGGTCAGTGCGGTCCGGCTCGGTCGGCACCGTGACTCCAGGGGGCTCGGAAGCAGGCAACCGGCACAGCGTAGGTGACCGGCTACACGGTGCGACCACTTCCTTCCACACCGCCACCCGGACGAGGGACAACCGCCACCCGGACGCTGACACGCCCGGGCCCGGACAGCCGCGAGGGCCCGAAGCCGTGCGGCTCCGGGCCCTCGCGTGGAACGACTGCCGTCGATCAGTCCAGGTAGTCGCGCAGCACCTGGGAGCGCGACGGGTGGCGCAGCTTCGACATGGTCTTCGACTCGATCTGGCGGATGCGCTCACGGGTGACCCCGTACACCTTGCCGATCTCGTCGAGCGTCTTCGGCTGCCCGTCGGTCAGCCCGAAGCGCATCGAGACCACGCCCGCCTCGCGCTCGGACAGGGTGTCCAGCACCGAGTGCAGCTGCTCCTGGAGCAGGGTGAAGGAGACCGCGTCGGCCGGGACGACCGCCTCGGAGTCCTCGATCAGGTCACCGAACTCGCTGTCGCCGTCCTCGCCCAGCGGGGTGTGCAGCGAGATCGGCTCGCGGCCGTACTTCTGGACCTCGATGACCTTCTCGGGGGTCATGTCGAGTTCCTTGGCCAGCTCCTCCGGGGTGGGCTCGCGGCCCAGGTCCTGGAGCATCTGGCGCTGGACACGGGCCAGCTTGTTGATGACCTCGACCATGTGCACCGGGATGCGGATGGTGCGGGCCTGGTCGGCCATGGCGCGGGTGATCGCCTGGCGGATCCACCAGGTGGCGTAGGTCGAGAACTTGTAGCCCTTGGTGTAGTCGAACTTCTCGACCGCACGGATCAGACCGAGGTTGCCCTCCTGGATCAGGTCCAGGAAGAGCATGCCGCGACCGGTGTAGCGCTTGGCCAGCGAGACCACCAGACGGAGGTTGGCCTCCAGCAGGTGGTTCTTGGCCCGACGGCCGTCCTCGGCGATGATCTCCAGCTCGCGCTTGAGCTTCGGGGCGAGCTTGTCGGCGGCCGAGAGCTTGTCCTCGGCGAACAGGCCGGCCTCGATGCGCTTGGCGAGCTCGACCTCCTGCTCGGCGTTGAGCAGCGGGACCTTGCCGATCTGCTTCAGGTAGTCCTTGACCGGGTCGGCGGTGGCACCGGCGACGGCGACCTGCTGGGCCGGCGCGTCGTCCTCGTCGTCGTCGGAGAGGACGAAGCCCTCCGACTCCTCCTCCGGGCCCGTGGCCTCGGACTCGGTCTTGTCGCCGGGCAGCGCGACGTCCTCGAGCTCCTCCTCGCCGAGCAGCTCCTCGTCGCCGCCCTTGGCGGACTTGGCGGTGGTCTTCTTGGCGGCGGCCTTCTTGGCCGGAGCGGCGGTCTTCTTCGCCGCGGCCTTCTTGGCCACGGCCTTCTTCGCGGGAGCCGCCTTCAGCTCGGAGGCGCCAGTGGTCGTCTCGGTGATCTCGGCGGAGACGGTGGGGGCCGGGGCCGCGGCGGCCGCGACGGCCGGAGCCGCGACGGGAGCGCCGGGGGCGATCCGTACGGGCGGCTTGGTCGGGGCCGACGAGGCGGCCGGGGTCCGGGTGGTGACAGCCTTGGTGGCGGTGCGCTTGGTGGGGCTCTTGGCAGCAACGCTCTTGCGCTTGGTGCCGGCCGGTTCGGCCGCGCTGACCATGAGGTCCACGCCCTCCTCAATCAGCACCTGATTGAGGCTGCGCATGACGTTCTTCCACTTGGTGACCGGGATCTGGTCCGCCTCGAACGCCTGGCGCACGTCGTCACCGGCGATCTGCCCCTGGGCCTTGCCCCGCTCGATGAGCGCCAGCAGAGCCGCGGACTCGGCGATCTCGGGGGGAAGCGAACGGGATGTGCTGGCCGACACGAACAACCTCTCGGACGATGAGTGGACTCGAACCCGTACCGGCCGCCCGAGCGGGCGGGGAAGGAGATCGCGCGTCGGGCGCGCGGTGTCGATTCCGACCGACTCGGGCTTGAGGACTGGGTTTGCAGGACGGCAGCAGCGCCGCGGACCAACACAGCATTCTGACATGTTGGAGTATTCCGGAGCTGCTTCCGCTCAGGACACATCGCTGCTACTCGTCAAGTGTTACGCATGGCCTTCGTGTCGCGGGTCACATCACCCGGCGCCCGCAACCCGGGGCCGCTTCCATCATCGCTCACCCGCGGAAAAATCATTTGTCATGATCAGGCAATGTTTGCGGGCTGCGCGCGCCACGGCAGCCACCCGGCCACGCCCGCTCCGGACCGGTCCACACCTCGGAAGCACCACCACCCCGACCGGGCCTTCGCCGGTCCGGACACCCGGCGCGGCATCGCGGCGGCATGCGGAGGCCCTCCGGCTACGCCGCGCGGTGCGGCCGGAGGGCCTGGCGGAGCGGGCCGCCGCGGTAAGGCGCCTCCGCTCGTCGAAACAGCCCGTTCAGTGCTCCCGGGGCGCGGGAACGGACGGTTCGATCTCGGGATGGACCGTGAGCAGCGCCCGCATCGCGGCCTCTCCCGCGGTGCCGTCACCGGCGCCCAGCGCGTCCACCAGCCGGGCGTGCAGGCCGACCGAGGACTCCGAGGGCCGCTCGCAGGAGATCGCCGGACCGCCCGAGACCTGCAGGGCGCAGGCGACGATCCCGGACAGGTGCTCCAGCATCCGGTTGCCGGCCATCTGGAGGACCAGACCGTGCAGCTCGGCGTCGGCCCGGGTGTAGGTGGAGAGGTCGGCCTGGGAGGCGGCGTGGCCCATGATCTCGACCAGCTCGACCAGGCGCTGCTGGACGTCCTCCCTGCCGTGGCCGGCGGCGAGCCGGGCGGCCAGCGGGTCGATCGCCCAGCGGAGCTCGAACAGCTCCCGGCGCTGCTCGTCCCGCTGCGGGCCGAAGGCGCGCCACTCGATGATGTCCGGATCCAGCAGGTTCCAGTCGCCGACCGGGCGGACCCGGGTGCCGACGTTGGGCCGGGCACTGACCAGCCCCTTGGCCTCCAGCACGCGCAGCGACTCGCGGACGACGGTCCGGGAGACCTCGAACCGCTGGCCGATCTCCTCGGGCACCAGCGGGCGGTCGGCGCCGAGGTCGCCGGAGACGATCATCTGGCCCAGCTGCTGGACCAGCTGGCCGTGCAGACCGCGGCCGCGGCTGCTGGTGGTCTTGCGGCCGACCCGGGCGATGTCGGACTCGACACCCTCCCAGCGGGGCGCCGGAGGGGTCGGCCGGTCGGCGTACGAGAAGCGGTCCAGGTCGCCGGGGCCGTGGATGGGCCCTTCGGCGGAACGGGCGGGGGTCACGGTGGGGTGCGCAAGGGTACTCACGCCTCCTTTGTCGGCGATCGGCAGGCGTGGCTTGAGAATTCTCGTGAAAAGCACACGAAAGGGTGATCGGCCGTGACTGGATAATTGACTTCTTATCAGGAAGAAACGCGCATTGCGGTCACTGCTGGTCGATCTTGGTGAGTCGGGGCGGGGCCGCGGCCGGGAGCGTTGCCGAGGGGGCGGCGGGCCTTCGGGCCGCGGCTCTGCGGGGGGGGTGCCGGGGGGTGGGCCATACGCGGGGTCCCGCCCGCGCGGGGCCCGGGTGTGGGCCGTACGGGTGCGGCCCACACGGGGGCGCTCACAGAGCCCGGCGGCGGGCCTGGACCAGCAGGGCCGCGAGCAGCAAACCCACCGCGGGCGTCGCGATCGCGGCGAGCAGTACCGGATCGCCCAGCGCCGCGGTCTCGGCCACCTCCTCGCGCGCTCCGCCGTAGACCCAGCCGTAGGACCACTCGATCCCGGGCTGGAACGGCAGCAGGTCGGCCGCCCGGCTCGGCCACGGCCTGCCGGTGTGGCGCAGCAGCAGGGCAACGCCGGACTCCAGCAGCGGCGGCATCGCGCACAGCAGCAGCACCCCGGCCGCGGCGCTTCGGGTCAGCGCGGCGGTGAGCACCCCGGTCCAGCCCGCCGCCACGGTCAGCAGGACGAAGGCCAGCAGCGCCGCGGGCACTCCGTGACCGGCCACCAGCCCCAGCGGGGCAAACCCGCCCGGCAGGTCGGACAGCCCGGACAGCCCCGCGCCGCTCAGCGCCCCGGCCACCCGGTCCGACAGCGCGTCCGGGTCCGCCCAGGCCGCCACGGTGACGCCGTCCGGCAGCGCGAGGTACACGGCCACCGCGTCGAGCAGCAGGGTGGCCAGCGCCAGCAGCGCCGCCGCCGGACCGGTCACCAGTAGCTTCGCCAGCAGCAGCCGCACCCGGCGCGGGTACGACACCTGCGAGGCCGGCAGTCCCGGGTGGCGCACCTCGTGCCCGTACGCGAGCGCGCCCAGCACCCCGGCGCCGAGCGCGGCGAAGGGCAGGGGGGCCAGCGGGACGGCGGCGGTCAGCAACCGCACCCCGGCCGCGCCGGCCAGCGGGCCGTCCGGGGAGATCCGGCTCGCCAGGACTGCGGCCACGACGGCGTCGCCGAGCAGCACGGCGGCGAGCATCAGCCAGGTGGAAGGCAGGCCGCACAGGCGGCGCAGCTCGTAGGCCAGAACACGCACGGTTTCACTCGCTCCGGTGGTCGTCAGTGATGGCAGGGGCGGCGGGGGGCGCGGGGGGCTGGGCGGCGGTCGCGCCCAGGGCGGGGCGGAGGCGGAGGGTGTCGTCGGTGAGCAGGCCGTCGGTGCCGGCCCGGCGGCCCGGAGTGCGGCCCAGAGCACGGCCCGGAGCACGGCCTCGGACGGGTGCCTCGGCCGGAAGCGGATCGTCCCGGAAGAGACGGTCGACGGCCACGGTGGGGGCGGGTTCGGCGGTACCCGGGCCGCTCTGCGGGCTCGGCTCGGGCCGACGGGCGGCGGGTGCGGGGCGGCGGGCGGGCGCGCCGAGCACGGGGAGGCCGGCAGCGTGGAGCGAGGCGGTGTCGAGGGAGTCGGCGAAGGGCGCGACGGGCAGGGCACGCACGGGCAGGGAGCCGCCGTCCTGGGGCCGGCGGGGCGCCGGGCGGTTCGGGGTGGCGGCGCCCTCGGTGGCTGTTGTGGTGGAGGCGGGCGCGGAGGCGGGCGTCGGCGGGTACGGGGGCGAGGGCGGGGCGACCGGTTCGGCCGGGGCGGGGACCGTCGGCGACTCGGCCGAGGTCGTCACGGCCCCGGCGTGGACGGGCTGGGCGTGGACGGGCTCGGCGGCCGGTTCGGAGACCCGCTCGATGGCCATCGGCGGGTTCGGCTCCCGAGCCGGTTCCGGACTCCGGTCGGCCTCGGACGCCGGGTGGAGGAGGCGGCCGGAGCGGCCCGAGCCGACCGGGAGGACCACTCGCGGCACCGGCTGCTCAACCACCCGGTCGGCCAGCTCGTGCAGCAGGATCCCGTGGCGGT
Source organism: Kitasatospora sp. NPDC056651 (assembly GCF_042792155.1). Lineage (NCBI taxonomy): Bacteria > Bacillati > Actinomycetota > Actinomycetes > Kitasatosporales > Streptomycetaceae > Kitasatospora > Kitasatospora sp. NPDC056651. The sequence continues at coordinate 15,865 of NZ_JBHTWX010000011.1, forward strand.
AGGCGAGTTCACCGATCTCGGTGCGGTCGATGCCGGCCACCGAGAGCCCCACGCTGCCGTCCCGGCGAACCTCGGCACCCTGACTGGCCAGCAGGTCCGCCAGCCGTGCCATCTGCGGTCCCCGGACGGCCACTTCGGGGCTGAGCCTGGTCCGCCGGAACTCCTCGACCGACTGGTCGGCCACCATGCGGCCGCAGTCCAGGGTGACCACCCGGTCGGCAAGCCGGGAGGCCTCCTGCGGGGTGCGGGTGGTCACCAGGACCGTCCCGCCGGCAGCGCCGAAGGAGCGCAGGAAGGCGTGGAACCACTCGACGTTGCGTGGCGACAGGCCCTCGGCGGGGCCGTCCAGCAGCAGCGTGCCGGGGTCGCCGAGCAAGGCGGCGGCCAGGGCCAGGCGGCGGTGCATGCCCGGCGAGAAGGTCCGCAGCCGTTGCCCGGAGACACCGGCCAGCCGGATCTGTTCCAGCAGTTCGTCGGCCCGCCGGACCGGGACTCCGACGGCCGCGGCGAGCATCCGCAGATGGCTTCGCGCCTTGCGGCCCGGGTGTCCGGCCACCGCGGCAGCGCCCTGCACGGGGCGGGGCAGCAGCACGCCCACCTCACGCTCGGGGTGGCGGATCCTGCGGTAGGGGCGGCCGTCGAAGAGCGTGATGCCCTGGCCGTGTTCGAGTTCGAGCATCAATCGCAGCGCGGTGGACTTTCCCGCTCCCTCGGCGCCGAGCAGCGCGGTCACCGTTCCGGGCCGGGCGTCGAAGGTCAGATCGAGCACGGCGGGCGGCGCGCCCTTGCGATAGACCTTGGTCAGTCCGGTGATCTGGATCATCGCTGGCTGCTCCCATACCCTCGGCCGACCTGCCCGACGCGGAGCGCCCCCTGACGGGCAGGCGCGCACCCGCGCGGCTCCGCGCCAGCACATTAGGGGGCGGCGGCGGCTATTCCGGGCATTACGGGAACGGCACGGGCTCGCCGCCTGCCCACCTCACCCGATCAGGGGAAAATCCGATCCTGCGATTCACGGGCGGCCGGTCTCTTCCGGGGCCTCGGCCGAGCTGCGCGGGTGCCCGGTGTCATCGGACGGAAGGGTTCCGGGCGGGGTCCGGCGGAAGGACGCCGGACAGGATCCGGTGGAGGGGCGCAGTCGCTACCGAGGGGGCCAGGGCAACGTCGGAAGCTGCTCGCCCCCGCACGCCGTACGGAACTCCTCGACGGCGGCCTGGCCCTGGAGGACGATCTCGCCCAGTCGCTCCCGTTCCTCGGCCAACCGCTCCTGCACGGCGGCGATCGCCTCGGGCGCCGCGGATCCGGCTTGCAGGGCGGCCAGTTCCTCCTCCGTACCGGTGGTGGTCTCGTCGAGACTCCGGTAGTCCACGGCCAGCCTCTCGACGAGGGTTCGCCGGGTGGAGCAGTCCTGAATGGCCATCGCGGGCTCCCTGGGTCCGGTCCGGAGCCTCCGGCCCTGCGGCCGGAGCGTCCACCGACACTCTGCGCCGCGGCCCCCTTGTCCGCAGCCAGGCCAGGCCATTCGGCTGTCCGGTCGCCGGGGCGGGCCGAGCCGGGGCCGGAGCCGGCGGGCGCACAGGCAGGCAGTCGGGCGGGCGGGCCGCAACCGGGTCGAGCACAGGCCCGGCGCTCGACGGCGCGACGGCGCGACGGCGCGACGGCGCGACGGCAAAGGCTCAGGGGAACCGGAAGGGCCCGCGGTGGCTCAGGACTCCGGGCGGAGCATGGGCGGGTTGAGGACGGTCGCGCCGCCGGCGGTGAACAGCTGAGCCGGGCGGCCCCCCTGGCGAGTCGTCGTACCACCGGAGGGCAGCAGGAAACCGGGAGTGCCGGTGACCTTGCGGTGGAAGTTCCGCGGGTCCAGCACCACTCCCCAGACCGCCTCGTAGACCCGGCGCAGCTCACCGACGGTGAACTCGGTCGGGCAGAAGGCGGTGGCGAGGGAGGAGTACTCGATCTTGGATCGGGCGCGCTCCACGCCGTCGGCCAGGATCAGACCGTGGTCGAAAGCGAGCGGGACGCCGTCGGCCGGGTTCTCGCCGAGGAGTTCACCGACCGGTGCCCAGCGCGCTCCGCTGGCGTCGCCGCCGGCCCGGGGCGTCGGCAGGTCGGGGGCGAGCACCAGGTAAGCGACGCTGACCACCCTCATCCGCGGGTCCCGCTGCGGGTGGCCGTAGGTGGCGAGCTGCTCCAGGTGTGCGCCGGCCGCGCCAGGACCGACCGCCTCGTGGCCGGGGGTGGTGTGGGCGCGCAGGCCGGTTTCCTCGGCCAGCTCGCGGGAGGCGGCCTCGGCCAGGCCCTCGTCCGGGCGGACGAAGCCGCCGGGCAGTGCCCAGTACCCCTGGAACGGCGGCTCTCCGCGTCTGACCAGCAGGGCGCAGAGCGAGTGGTCGCGCACCGTCAGCACCACCAGGTCAACCGTGACAGCGAACGGCGGGAAGGCCGACGGATCGTAACGCGACATGGTCACGATCATAGTCGTCTCTCTGACGATAAGCACAGGCCCGTGCATGGACCGTACAAGGTCGGTGCCTCACCGGACCCGGTTCGGACACGGTTCGCGCACGGGCGGGCACGGCGCTGGTGACCGGGCGTCGGTAACCGGGTGTCACCGACGTCCGGACCCGGCTGCGCGGCGACGGGCTCAGCGGGCGACGAGTTGCAGGTCTGCGGACGCCTCCTCGACCATCGCCACGCCGATCCGGCTCACCCGGACGGAGAAAGGCTCGCCCGCCACCCGCAGGCCGGTCAGCTCCAGCTCGCCGAGCGGTGCGGTGCTGGCCGGGCGAACCAGCACCCGGCCCCCCGGGGCGTCGGGCCGGACCCCGGCGAGGGAGAACACCGCGTGCACGGCACCAGCCGCGGAGACCGCCGCCGGGCGGCAGGCGGCCGGGTGCGGTACCGGCGGGAAGCCGGGGGTGCGCTGCTCCCCCGCGTACATCTCCGGCAGCCGTCCCTCGAAGTGGGCACCAGCGGCGAGCAGGCCCTCCAGCAGGGTGCCGGCCTCGTTCTCGTGACCGGCCTCGGCCAGTCCGGCGATCGCCAGCGCCGTCTCGTGGACCCGCACCGCGCCGCCGCGGTGGCCGAGCGGGTTGAAGCGGGGGGACTTGGTGCTCAGGGTGCGCAGGCCCCAGCCGCTGTCCAGCTCCGGCGCGACCAGGCGCTGGGCGAGCAGCCGGGTCTGCTCGCGGTCCAGCAGGCTCTCGTGCCGGCCGCCGTCGACGGCGAGCCCGGTGTCCAGCAGGTGCGCCAGGGAGGAGGCGACGGCGGCCAGCGGCTGTCCGCCAGGCGCCAGCCCTGCCGCGGGGCGGCCGCCGGACAGATCGTCGATCCAGAACCGCTCACGGAAGCGCCCGCGCAGCGCGGCGGCCCAGCCACGCCACTCCTCGGCGCCCGGCCGGCCGAAGGCCTCCAGCAGCTCGGCCCCGTGCAGGGCGGCGCGGTGGGCCTGTGCCTGGACCTCGGCACGGGCGGCGACCGGGTGGGCGGAGCGCTCCTCGGCCGGACGGCTGAGGTCGGTGACGAAGCCGTCCACCAGCCCCTCCCGCAGGGCGGCCAGCGCCCGCTCCGCGGCCGGGAGCAGATCGGTGACCTCCGCCCGGGGCAGGCCCCAGCGCCAGGCTTCGGCCAGCACCGTGACGAACAGCAGGGTCGCCTCGGTGGCGGTGCAGGTGGGTGGCAGCTCGGGACCGCCGTGGCGCAGGGCCCCGGGCAGCAGGCCCTCGGTACGGCCCGGGGCTGCGGGCTGCTGACGGCGGGCCAGTGCCCGGAGGGTGCCGGCCGCCAGCCGGGTGCCGAGCGGCAGGGTCAGCCGGGCGGCCCAGAGCGCGTCGGCCGGGGCCAGGCCGAACCGCCAGGGCGCACCGGAGGCCGGGTAGAGGTCGGTCGGGCGGTCCGGGTCGGCGAACAGCAGCCCGCCGAGGGCGTCCAGCGAGCGGGAGACCAGCACGGCGGCCCGGGCGTCGTCGCTGCGGACCTCCGGCTCGGACCAGGGCAGCGGGACGCCGGTGCCACGCCCGCCCGGCGGACGCGGACCGGTGGCGGCGCTCTCCAGCTCGGTGTGCAACTCGACCGACCAGCGGGCGCCGGGCTGGACCTCCAGGTCCCAGCGGAGCACTCCGGCACCGGCCAGGACGGCGTGCGGGGAGGGCTGAGCGCTGACCACCGCGCTGTGCGCCGGCCCCGTCCAGCGCAGCCCGGCGGACTGCACCTGGCCCGGCAGGTCGGGCTGGCGGTATCCGGCGGCGATCTCGGCGACCGGGCCGAGGTCGGTGCCGAGGGCTATCTCCAGCGGCAACCGGGCGGGCCGCGGACCGGTGTTGCGCACGACCACCGTCTCCACGCCGTCCGCGTGGCGAAGCCGCTCGACGGTGAGCGCCGGGTCCGGGTCGAGGTCCCCGGGGAGGCGGACGGTGCCGAGGAAGCGGGCCTGGGCGGTGCTGGTCAGCGCCCCCTGGAGCGGCAGCGGCTCCATGCCGCCCAGTCGTAGCTCCATCCGGGCGAGCACCCGGACGCCGTTGCGGTAGAAGCCGTGCAGGCCGTGGCCGCGCAGCTGGCCGTCGGGGCCGGAGGCGGCCATCGCCGGGGCGTTGACGCAGATGACCGCGTGGTGAACGGCGGGCGGCTGCGGGCGCGGCGGAGCCGCGGGCCGGCCCTGGCCGACAGGTGCGCCCGCCGGTCCGGCGGCCGGGCCCTGGTCGGGACGGCCCGTCAGTCTGGGCGGCGCGCCGACCACGCTCTCGGCCGGCATGGCCTGTGGTGGCCTCATGGCGGTCACCGGACTCTCCTCCCCTCGGCGGTCCGGTGGCCGGGTCAGGCCGGTGGGCCGCGAGCATGCTCGATCGCGTGCTGATGGTGCCGGGCCGACGGGGTGTCCCGCCGGCGGGTGTGCCGTGCCTGGCCGTACCCGGTGGCGGGTCGTGCCATGCGGTACCCGGTACCGGGCCGGTACCGACGCGCCGCGCCTTCGCTCCGGGGCCCGCCACCGCGCCCGGCATGCCGTCAGGTCCGGCGTCCCGGCCTACCGGTGACGTCCTTCCCCCTGACCACACCCGCTGGACCGTCCGGCCCCGCAAGGGCGACCGTACGTGGTGCCGCAGACGGCCGCCGACCGCTGCCGGCACCCTGGCGGCCTGGCCGCACCGCCCGGAGTTCGGCCCGGGCAAGCCGGGCGATGGCCCCCGAAGTCAACGCCGCGCACCCTCGCCAGGTCACGCACCGCCACTGCGCCGCTGGTCGGACGGCTCCACCGGGCGGTCGTGCCGCTTCCGCCGGAACGTCACCGGGGCCTCACCACGGGCGCGTCACCGTCCGCCGTCCGGGGCCGAGGACCTGCCGTCCCGGCTGTCGCGGGGCCTGCTCGGGCCCAGCGCCGGCCGGTGTCGGCCGTCCGATCGGACGGACTGTGCGGTCGAACCGGTGCTCGACCGCCGCCAGGATACGGTGCGGGGGTCGCGGCCCCCGCACCCGGTGACCCCGTGAACCGCGACACCACCGCTGTGACCAGCAGAGACCGAGGAGTTGCATGTCCACCATCAGCCGGCTGCCCGGGATTGTCACGACCGACCACGTCTTCCAGCTGCCGCTCGACCACTCCGCCCCGCAGGGCGAGCAGATCGAGGTGTACGCCCGCGAGGTGGTGGCCGCCGACCGTGAGCGGGACGACCTGCCCTGGATGGTCTTCCTCCAGGGCGGGCCGGGCGGCAAGGCCGTCCGCCCGCTCGGCCGGGACGCGTGGCTGGATCGCGCCCTGGACGACTACCGGGTGCTGCTGCTCGACCAGCGCGGCACCGGACGGTCCACCCCCGCGACCCGGCAGACCCTCGCCCGGCGCGGCGGCCCGCAGGCGCAGGCGGACTACCTGGCCCACTTCCGCGCGGACTCGATCGTCCGCGACGCCGAGCTGATCCGTGAGCGGCTGCTCGGCACCGACCGCCGCTGGAGCGTGCTCGGCCAGAGCTTCGGCGGCTTCTGCACCCTCACCTACCTCTCCATCGCGCCCGAGGGCCTGACCGAGGCCTTCGTCACCGGTGGCCTCGCCGGGCTCGGCAGCTCGGCCGACGACGTCTACCGCGCCGCCTACCCGCGCGTGGTCGGCAAGAACGAGGGCCACTACGCCCGGTTCCCGCAGGACGTCGAGGCGGTGCGCCGGATCGCCGCCCATCTCGCCGCCTCCCCCGCGACCCTGCCGGACGGCGGCCGGCTCACCGTCGAGGCGTTCCAGGCCCTCGGCCTGCTGCTCGGCGGCGGCAGCGGCTCCGGCACGCTGCACTACCTCCTGGAGGAGGCCTGGGTGGAGGGCGCGGCCGGACCCGAACTCTCCGACACCTTCCTGGCCGGCGCCCAGGCCCAGCTCTCCTTCGCGGGCGGCCCGCTCTACGCGGTGCTGCACGAGTCGATCTACGGCCAGCGGTCGGTGGACCAGGGCGGCACCGCCTGGGCGGCCGAGCGGGTCCGCAAGGAGTTCCCGCAGTTCGACGCCCGGACCGCGCTGGAGTCCGACGCTCCGGTGCTGTTCACCGGGGAGATGATCTACCCCTGGATGTTCGACACCGACCCGGCGCTGCGCCCGCTGAAGGAGACCGCGGAGCTGCTCGCCGCCCGCACCGACTGGCCCGACCTCTACGACCGGGCGCGGCTGGCCGCCAACACCGTGCCGGTCGTCGCGGCGGTGTACCACGACGACATGTACGTGGACACCGCGGACTCGCTGGAGACCGCACGCGCGGTGCGCGGCCTGCGCACCTGGATCACCAACGAGTGGGAGCACGACGGCCTTCGGGTGAGCGGCGGCAAGGTGCTGGACCGCCTGATCAAGATGGCGCACGGCGAGGCGTAGCGGCCCACGGGCCGGTCCTGCGGCACGGAGCGGCTCAGTGCGCACAGCGGCCTCCTCTCGTCGCCCGCCGGACGCCCCGGCAGCGATGGAGCCCGGTACGGGCGGCGGCGTGCGCGCCCGCCGCCCGGCCGAGCCGCAGGCCCAGGGCGGACCGGTCCCCGGCCGTCGAGGTGTGCCCGGGCGTCGCATCCCGTCCGGGTGCCCGCAGCCGGGCGACGGACCCGGTCCCGCCGCCCGGCTCCGGGCCTTCGGAGCCGCCAGGGACGCCCGGACCGTGCTCGGCCGGCGCCGTCGTGGTGGACGAACCCTTCCGCCGGCCGCCCCGCCGGTGCCGCCGTCCGCCGGAGGACCGTCCCGGACGCTCTCCGGCGGCCCCGCCGGCCCCCGGGGTCACCGGCCCGGGGGCCTCCCCAGGGGACGGCGCCCCTTCGGTGGGCGGCGGCTCCTCGGCGTCGGGCACGCCGCCTGTGGGAGGCGGCGGCCCACCCGCCGGGCCCGGCGTGATCCCGGGCCCCTCGCGCCGACGCCGCTGGGCCTCGACCGCCGCCAGCAGGCCCTGCGGCGTCATGCCGTCGTTGAGCGACTCGTAGAGCAGTTCGGCCAGCAGGTACCCCGGGGCGAGCCGCAGGACGTGGCCGAGCACGACCCGGGCCGTCGCCGTGTCCCCGGCGACCCAGGACGTCCAGGCCAGCAGGGTGAGCGGGGCCACCGCGCAGCCCTCGTACGGCGGCACCGCCCGCCGGGCGAGGAAGCGCCAGAGCCGCTCGGCCGGGGCCAGCTCGGCGGGCCGGGCGTACTCGACGCCACGGTCCCTCACCAGGCGGTCGCGCAGGGCGAGCAGCAGTTGGGCCGTCCGGTCCGCGTCGAGCTCCCGGGCTCCGGCCCGGAACTCGGCGACGGCCTGGTCGAGCAGGCCGATGCGCTGCTCCCGGGCGAGGGCGTCCACGGACTCGGCCCGGGCGAACGCCTCGCGCTGGGCCGCGTCCTGGGGCGGGCCGACCGGATCCAGCCCGCCGATGATCGCCTTCCGGCTGCCGCGCGGCACCAGGCCGGCCACCGTCGCGGCGGCGCCCGCCGGGCCGGGATCGGGACCGTGCCGCACCGGATTGCCCGCCGGGTCGCAGCACCCGTCACCGCGGCAGAGAAAGGACCACCAGCGGCCGTCCGAGACGCACAGCGACTCCTTGACGGCCACGCCCCGGCGCCCGAAGGCCGCCCGGAGGGCCTCCGCCAGCGGCTGCAGCCCGTCCACCACCGGCGGGGCGTGGGGCGCGCCGGAATCCCGGCAGAGGTAGAGGAGCACCTGGAGCGGCCTGGCGCCGTGCCGCTCGGAGAGGGCCAGCAGCAGGGCCGCCGTCTCCTCCGCCGCGGCCGGCCACTGCTCGGGCGACTGCGGCAGGTCCGCCCGGATCACCCCGCCCTGGTGCAGGCCGGGACCGTGCAGCCCCACCGCGACGATGCTGTCGTCGGGGTAGAAGCCGAGGAAATAGGGAAGCAGCTCGGCCATGTCGGCCGGTCCGCGCATGACGACCGGCCGGTGGTCGGAGGCCGGGCCGAGGGACAGAATGACGTGTTCGTTGTTCATCGCGTTCATGGCCGCAAGAGTGGGCCCAATCCGCGAGCAGCGCGGAAACTTCTTTTTTCCTGTGGATAACCCAGCCCTCGAATTTCTCTTCACTCGTTCGGAGCAGGCGAAACTCGCTCTCGTGAGTGGAATTTGACTGCCGTTCAGCGGACCAGCGGATGAAATGCACCCCGTCTTCTCCCGCCTCCGCTCCCCCGCATTCGCCGCTTGTCGGAGGGACGGGGTTACATGGACGCCATGCAGCAGCCCGACATCCACACCACCGCCACCGCCGACCGCGCCGAGGTCCGAGCGCGGGCCGAGGCCGTCCTGCGCGAGCTCGCCGGCCCCGGAGCCACCCTGCGCGAGGACCAGTGGACGGCGATCGAGGCCCTCGTGGTCGACCGCCGCCGCGCCCTCGTCGTCCAGCGCACCGGCTGGGGCAAGTCCGCGGTCTACTTCATCGCCACCGCCCTGCTCCGGGCCCGCGGCGCCGGGCCGACGGTGATCGTGTCGCCGCTGCTCGCCCTGATGCGCAACCAGGTCGAGTCGGCCGGACGGGCCGGCATCCACGCGCGCACCATCAACTCGGCCAACACCGACGAGTGGGCCGGGGTCCAGGAGGAGGTCGCCGCCGGGAAGGTCGACATCCTGCTGGTCAGCCCCGAGCGGCTGAACAACCCGGACTTCCGCGACCAGGTGCTGCCTGAGCTCGCCGCCTCCACCGGCCTGCTGGTGGTCGACGAGGCCCACTGCATCTCGGACTGGGGACACGACTTCCGCCCCGACTACCGCCGGCTGCGCACCATGCTCGCGGACCTGCCGCCCGGCGTCCCCGTGCTGGCCACCACCGCGACCGCCAACGCCCGGGTCACCGCGGACGTCGCCGAGCAGCTCGGCACCGGCGCCACCGACGAGCACGCCCTGGTGCTGCGCGGGCCGCTCGACCGGGAGAGCCTCACCCTGGGCGTGCTCTCCCTGCCCGACCCGGCGCACCGCCTCGCCTGGCTGGCCGACCACCTCGACCGGCTCCCCGGCTCGGGCATCGTCTACACCCTGACGGTGGCCGCGGCCGAGGAGGTGACGGCCTTCCTGCGCGAGCGCGGCTTCCCGGTGGCCTCCTACTCCGGCCGCACCGAGGACGCCGAGCGCCGCACCGCCGAGGCCGACCTGCTGGCCAACCGGGTCAAGGCGCTGGTCGCCACCTCCGCCCTCGGCATGGGCTTCGACAAGCCCGACCTCGGCTTCGTGGTGCACCTCGGCTCGCCCAGCTCGCCGATCGCCTACTACCAGCAGGTCGGCCGGGCCGGGCGCGGTGTGGACCGCGCCGAGGTGCTGCTGCTGCCCGGGCGCGAGGACGAGGCGATCTGGCGCTACTTCGCCTCGCTGGCCTTCCCGCCGGAGGAGCAGGTGCGCCGCACCATCGACGCGCTGGCCGAGGCCGGACGGACGCTCTCCACCGCCGCGCTGGAGCCCCGGGTGGACCTGCGCCGGGCCCGGCTGGAGACCATGCTCAAGGTCCTCGACGTGGACGGCGCCGTCCGCCGGGTCAAGGGCGGCTGGACGGCCACCGGGCAGAGCTGGGAGTACGACACCGCCCGCTACGCCAAGGTCGCCGCCTCCCGGGAGGCGGAGCAGCGGGCGATGCGCGAGTATGCGTCGGGCACCGGCTGCCGGATGGAGTTCCTGCGCCGACAGCTGGACGACGAGCAGGCCGCGCCGTGCGGGCGGTGCGACAACTGCGCGGGGCCGCTGCACACCCCGGACGTCTCCGCCGAGACGCTGGCCGCCGCCCGCGCCGCACTCGGCCGCCCGGGCCTCAGCTTCGAGCCGCGTCGGCTCTGGCCGACCGGGATGGACGCGCTCGGCGTGCCGCTCAAGGGGCGGATCCCGGCGGGCGAGCAGGCGGAGACGGGCCGGGCGCTGGGCCGGCTGTCGGACATCGGCTGGGGCAACCGGTTGCGCACCCTGCTCGCCGACCAGGCGCCGGACGTGCCGGTACCCGACGAGGCGGTGGACGCGCTGGTGGCGGTACTCGCCGACTGGGCCCGCGGTCCGGGCGGTTGGGCCGGTCCCGCGACGACGGAGGGCACCCGGCTGGAGCGGCCCGCCGGCGTGGTGACCATGGCCTCCTCGACCAGGCCCCGGCTGGTCGGCAGCCTCGGCGCGCGGATCGCCGAGATCGGCCGGCTGCCGCTGCTCGGCCGGATCGAGTACGCCGGCGGGCTGCCGCCGCACGGCGCCCGCAGCAACAGTGCCCAGCGCCTGCACTCCCTGGCCGGCGCACTGGTCCTGCCCCCTGAGGTGGAGCAGGCGGTCGCGGCCGCCGGCGGGCCGGTGCTGCTGGTGGACGACCTCGTCGACTCGGGGTGGACGGTCACCGTGGCCGCCCGGCTGCTGCGCCGGGCGGGGGCGAGCGCGGTGCTGCCGCTGGTACTGGCCGTACAGGGGTGACGGGACGGCGAAAAGCCGCCCCAGGAGCCGTTCGCTTCACCCGAACGGCCTAACGGAAAGGATCAGGCGAAGCGATTTCCATCACATCGGTCGAACGGCCCGAGAAAGGAGCGCCCCTCATGTCGATGACGGTTCGCCCCGCCCTCCGGACGTTGTGGATCAAGGCCCGGAGGTGCCTCGCCGCCGTTCGCACCGCTGTGGAACATATCCGACAGACCATGGGCTATCGGGTGGCGTTCATAATTTCATCGTTGCCGCCCCGCCCCCGATGCACCGAGAATTGGGGAGTACCCGAAACCCGGTCCGCTGGACCCGCCGTTCGGCGTACCCAGGCACCCGCCTGCCCACGGGCCAGGAAGGAGGATCGTGATCAACGGCATCGACCGAGGTCAGAATCCCTTCTCCGGGAGTCCCACACCCAGACGGGTGCTGGACCTGGAGGCCTGGGCCGCCTCGGGGATCCCGTTGCTGCGCGAACCCCGCGAGTTCGTCCTGGAGCTCCACCAGCGCCACCTGCCCCAGCCCGGCACCGTCGTGGTCGCCGTCCTGGACGCGCTCCACCACCTCGCCGCCTCGGCCTCGTTCACCCCCTGGCCGCACGACACCGACGGCTGGCAGCACCGCAACGCCCTGCTGGCGCACCTGCGCCGGATCATCCCGCACGACCTGCGGCTCCCCGAGCCGACCCGGACGACCGTGCTGCTGCGCTGCCGCGACGGCGCACCCGGCTGGACGGAGCAGGACGGCGCCTGGATGTGGGCCCTACGGGACGCGTCCGTGCTGCACGGACTGCGCTGCGGCGCGTACATCGGACTCACCCCGGCGGGCTGGCAGGTCCTCGGGGACGGCCGGGGCGGACGCAAGCCGCACGCGGGCTCATGGGCCGACGGGCCGGTGCACACCGTGACGGAGCTGCCGCCGCGCTCCGCGCTCGACACCCCGCGCGGCCAGCGCACCCGCCAGCCGGCGGCCGAGCAGACCAATCCGGGCGAGGACTCGGCGAGTTCCCCGCAGTCCGAGCCCCCGTGGGGCCCGGCACGGGTCGCAGCGGCCGAACCGACCCGCCGCACCGGCACACGCTGAGTCCGCGGCGGCATCGGCCCCGCCGGACTGCCCGGACTGCCCGAAGCGCCCGGCCGCCGAACGTACCCGCCCAGCCGGACCGCGACGCCACCGGCCGCTGTCGACCGCCCGCCGAACGTCGGCCACCGCGGGACGGACCTCGGGCCCGGCACCGTACAGCGGCACCGGGCCCGAACTGGACGGCTGTGATCAGGCCTTGACCGGGCCGCCCGCCGCGGCTCCGGCGGAGCCCACGGCGGCCGGGCCGACGTCGCCGCAGACCACCAGCAGCGCGGTCGCGTGGCCGAGCGCCCTGGTGTAAGCCTCGGCGGCCCGGGCGGACGGTCCGCCGTTGACCACCAGGACGACCACCGGGCGGGCGGCCGGACGGGTCAGTGCGGCGTCCGCGTAGAACACGTCCCCGCCCTCGGCGAGCTGCGCCCAGTAGCGCTCCTCACCGAAGGAGAGTTCGTGCTGCTGCCAGGGATGCGCCTCGCCGACCGTCAGCACCAGGATGTCGCCCGGGTCACGGCCGGACTCCAACAGCAGGTCGACCGCGTCATCGGCGCGCTCCACCGCCTGCGCCGGGGTGGCGGCGATCCGCTGGACCTCCACCCGCGGTGCGGCGGGGGCCGGGTGGCGCGGTGCCGGCCCGGGCTTGGGAATCAGTCGCGGCGGCCCCGGGCGGGCGGCGCGCGGCGGGGCCTGGCGCGGGGACGCCGAGCGGGGGCCGGGCACCGGAGCCGGGGCAGCGACGGTGGTGGGTGCGGTGGCAGGGGCTTGTGCGTCCGACTCGCGGGGGAAGGGAACGCCGGGGCCCGGGAGGCTCTCGTGAATCTCCGGCTCCTCGGGAAAGACAGGCATACCCGGATATCTATCAAATGCCGGTGGGGGTGCGCACGGGTACCCCACCCATTGGGCACCGGTCCACTCCCGCCCCTTCCCGGGGCAATTCCAGACGGATCGTCAAAAACCGAGCGTCAACTGTTCGTCGGCGGATCCCAGGGTGCCGCCCGCGCCCTCCCGAACGCGCTTGAGGTGGCGCCACTTCGGCAGTCCGTCCATGTACGCCCAGGAGAGCCGGTGGTGCTCGGTGGGGCCGTACTCCTCCAGCGCGGCGCGGTGCACCGGGGACGGATAGCCGGCATTGTCGGCGAAGCCGTACTCCGGGCACCCCTCGCCGAGTTCGGCCATCAGGCCGTCACGGTGGACCTTGGCGAGCACCGAGGCCGCGGAGACACAGATGCAGGACTGGTCGCCCTTGATCACCGTGCGCACCCGCCACGGGCCGCCGAGGTAGTCGTGCTTGCCGTCCAGGATGACCGCGTCGGGTTCGACCGGCAGCGACTCCAGTGCGCGGACCGCCGCCAGCCGCAGCGCCGCCGTCATGCCGAGTTCGTCGCACTCCTGCGCCGAGGCCTGCCCGAGCGCGTAGGCGGTGACCCAGTCGGCGAGGACCGGGGCCAGCGCGCGGCGGCGCAGTTCGGTGAGCAGCTTGGAGTCGGTCAGCCCCTCCGGCGCCCTGCGCAGGCCGGTGACGGCCGCGCCGACGGTGACCGGTCCGGCCCAGGCGCCGCGCCCCACCTCGTCGAGGCCGACGACGATCTTGGCGCCGGCCCGGCGGAGCGAGCGTTCGACGGAGTGCGTCGGCGGGACGATGGGCATGGCGGATTCCGTTCAGCTGGACAGCCTCCAGCCTAAGCCCGCCCCACGACCGCCGAGCCCGTGTCCCGGACAGGTGGCAGCCGGCCCGCCGCCCGGCCGATCCGGCGCCACGAACACTCCCGCCCGGGCCGGGCGGGCGGAACACTCGGGCGCGGAGCCTGCTCCCCCACCGCGAACCCACACCCCGGACCAGCAGCCCGAACCCGCATCCCGAACCAGCGCCGCAAACCCGCGCCCCGAACCGGCAGCCCGAACGGACGCCCCCAGGACCGCCTCAGCCGTCCCCACGCGCCCGGATCATCGGTTCCAGCACCTCCGCCACCAGTCTGTCGGCGAAGCCCGGCCCCAGGTTCTCCAGCCCGCGGATCTTGACCTGGTAGAGCATCATCGCCGGGATGACGTCCGCCACCAGCGGGGTGGCCGCGCCGGGCCGAACGTCTCCGCGCTCGGCACCGCGCCGCAGGATCTCCAGGATGGTCCGCGCGGTCGGCTCGATGACCCGGTCGGCGATGAATCCCTTGAAGACCTCGGCCCGCTCGTGGTCGATCTCTCCCATGATCGCGTTGAGCGCGGAGCCCGCCCGGGAGGCCATCGCCCCGGTGAACCCCTCGATGAGCTGGAGGAGTTCATCGCGCGCGGACCCGAGGTCGGGGGTGTCCTGAGGGTGTGGGAGCGTGGCGTCCAGAGCGTCGAGGACGAGCTCGTCCTTGGAGGCCCAGCGCCGGTAGAGCGCGGCCTTCCCGGTTCGCGCCGCACCGGCGACCCCCTCCATGGTCAGCCGCGCGTATCCGCCGGAGGTGAGCTGGTCGAGCGCGGCTTCGAAGATCGCGTTCTCCAGATCCTTCCCCCGGCGCCGCGCCGGCCGTGCCAGGGCCTGGCGGGCGGCCCGCACCGGGCACAGGGCGGACTCGGCACCCGCGTCCGCCCGCATCCCCACCTCCGCCTCCGCCTCCGCAGGCTCCACGTCGGCCGCCCCGGCACCCGCCCCCGCAGGCCGCGCGGCCGCCTCTCCCGACGTCCGCCCCGCCGGGTCCGACACGGGACTCCCCGCCGGGTCCGGCGCCGAACCCGCCACCTGCCTCTGCCCCTGCCCCTGCCCCTGCCCCTGCCCCTGCCCCACCACCGAACCGGCCGACGACCGACCGGACCGGTCTGCCACCAGGCGCCGCACCAACCGCCCCATCGCCACCACCCTTAAGGAACGCTTGCGTTCACAATCACGGCCGAGATATCGTCCCAACTAGTGAACGATCCCGTTCCTTCCAGGCCTGCGCAAGGGCGCGGCGCCATGCCCGGGCCGACGAATCCGTCGGCCCCGCACCACCGAGCACATAGCCAGCAGGGGGCACATTCATGGCTATCTCCGACACGCTCAGCAAGAACTCACCACCGCAGGCAAGCCAGAGCCGGGGCAAGGGCATCACCCTGACCGTCATCGCGGCCACCCAGCTGATGGTGGTCCTCGACGCGACCATCGTGAACATCGCGCTGCCGCACATCAGGGACGCCCTGAACTTCTCGACGACCGACCTGTCATGGGTGATCAACGCCTACACACTGACTTTCGGCGGACTGCTGCTGCTCGGCGGGCGCGCGGGTGACATCCTGGGCCGCCGACGGGTGTTCATCTTCGGCACCCTGCTGTTCGGCCTGGCCTCGCTGCTCGGTGGTTTCGCGCAGGACGGCGGCCTGCTGCTGGCCGCCCGCGCGCTCCAGGGCATCGGTGGCGCGATCTGTTCCCCGACGGCGTTCGCCCTGATCGCCACCAACTTCACCGAAGGTCCGGAACGCAACCGGGCCTTCGGAGTGTTCTCGGCGGTGGCCGGCTCGGGCGCCGCGATCGGCCTGCTGGCCGGCGGCCTGCTCACCGAGTACCTGAACTGGCGCTGGGTGTTCTTCGTCAACGTGCCGATCGCGATCCTGATCGCCATCGCCGCGCCGCGCCACATAGCCGAGTCCGAGCGCCACCCCGGCCGCTTCGACCTGCCCGGCGCGTTCACCTCCACCGTCGGCCTGGTCGGCGTGGTCTACGGGTTCATCCGGGCCGCCTCGGACGGCTGGTCGGACAGCATCACGCTCGGCTCCTTCGCGGCCGGCGCGATCCTGCTCGCCGCCTTCCTCGTGGTCGAGAGGCGCACCGACCAGCCGATCACCCCGATGCACCTGTTCGCCGACCGCAACCGCACCGGCGGACTGGTGATGATGCTCTGCCTGGCCGCGGCCATGTTCGGCATCTTCTTCTACGTCGTGCTGTTCGTGCAGGGCCCGCTCGGCTACAGCCCGCTGAAGGCCGGCGTCTCCTTCCTCCCGATCAGCGTCTCGATCGTCGTCGCCGCACAGATCGCCTCCAACCTCCAGGCCAGGTACGGCCCGAAGCCGTTCATGGCGGGCGGCGCGCTGCTGGTCACCGTCGGCCTCACCTGGCTGACCCAGATGAGCAAGGACAGCGGCTACCTGGACGGGGTGCTCGGCCCCACGGTGGTGTTCGGCTTCGGCATGGGCCTGATCTTCGTCCCGGTGATGCTGATCGCCGTCGCGGGTGTCCCGGCCGAGGAGACCGGTGCCGCCTCCGGCCTGCTCAACTCGATGCAGCAGATCGGCGGTTCACTCGGGCTGTCGATCCTGACCACGGTCTTCGCGCACTACGCCACGGCCGAGGCCGCCGCGCAGTTGCCGAAGTTCATGGAGACCGCGAAGCCGGAGCAGCTCGCCTACCTCCAGCAGCACCACGAGTTCCCGACGGGCACGGACGCCGCCAACACCGTGCTCACCCAGGGGATCTCGCACGGCTTCGTCGTGGGCGCCGCGCTCGCGGCGGTCGCCCTGCTGGTCGCGGTCTTCGTGATCAAGGCCAAGGCCAGCGACCTGCCGAGCGGTTCCTCCGCCGTCGCGATGCACTGACGCCACCGAACGCGAACGTCACCGAACACGAACGCGAACATGAACGCGAACACGGCCGAACACGAGCGTCGGCGTGCACGGACACCAGCGCACAAGGACGCCAGCACACAAGGACGTCAGCCGGGCCGGGCGGGAGCGCGCAGCTCCCGCCCGGCCCGATCGCTACCCAACCGCTGCCCAACCACTGCCCAACCACTGCCCGGGCCCACCGGACCCGTCACCAGCGGTCGTACGCCAGCCCCGCCTGCTCGCACGCGCCGCGCCCGCCCACCACGCGCTCCGCCGGCGGCCGCTCGGCCAGGATCTGCCGCGCCCGGGCGACCGAGGCCCCGGCCGCGTACCAGGGCTTCTCCCCTCGCTCCAGGTCCTGCCGGATCAGCTGGAGCGCGCAGGTCCGCTGCGGTCCGGGAAGCCGGTCCAGGGCGGGCACCGCGTCCGCCGAGAGCCCGCGGACGTTGCGCAGGTCGATGAGTGCGGCATGCGGGTCGGCGCGCAGGGCCCGCTCGTAGCGGGCGACGTTCTGCTCGGCGACGATCGCGTCCGGCCCCATCAGCCCGTAGACGGCGACGGTCAGCATGCCGCTGAACACGACGGCGCGGGGCAGCCAGCCGGCACCGCGGGTCAGCCCGGCGGCGATCAGCAGCAGGAAGACCACGCCCAGCCAGACCTCGACCACCAGCACCCACAGCCGCAGCCGGGTGAGCCCGGAGGCGTCCACGTAGAACCACATCCGGCCGAGCGCCGAGGCGACCACGGCCAGCGCCAGGAAGCAGAGCAGCCCGAGCAGGATCCGTGCCACCCGGCGGTCGGCCGGTGTGGTGCGCGGGGCCCACCGCTTGGCGACGGCCACCACGACCAGGGTCAGCACGGTGATCACGCTCAGCTGCCAGAAGCCCTGCCGGGCGTACGCGGAGCGGCTCATCCCGGTGTTGCGCAGCACCGCGTCCGCTCCGCCGAGCACCACGACGGCCTGGACCACCGCGAAGGCGCCGAACAGCAGGTCGAGCGCGACCAGCGGCAGCGCCCACTCCAGCCGGCGCCGTTCCCGGCCCGGCCGGACCACCGTACGGTCCCAGCGGCGCGGGCCGGCCGCGATGTGCGCGAAGCCCAGTGTGGTGAGCGCCCCGAGCGCGAACAGCAGGACGCGTACCGGGAGCCGGTCGAGATCGAGGCTCGGGCTGAGGTTCCCCAACAAGTTCGCCATGGCGGCGTCAGCACTGGCGAACAGCAGGCCGAAGACGGTCAGCAGGGCGGCGGCGACCGCGAGCGCCTTGAGCACCGGAACGATCCGGTCCCGGCCGGGCAGCGTCCGCCGCTCCATGGTCTCCCAGACCCAGAGCGCCGAGGGCACCAGCTGCCACAGGATGCCGGGCAGCGCGAGCACCACGCCCGGCCAGCGGCGGCCACCGTGCAGGGCCAGCGAGGCCAGTGCCAGCGCACCGACGACGGCCAGGGCGGCGGGACGGCCGGCGTCCCACACCGCCGGGACGGCGAGCAGGGCGAGGGCGAGCAGGCTCCACACCGCCGTCCAGGGCCGGACCCGCCGACCGGCCGACCGGGCGGCGATCCCGGCGCCGACCGCGGTGACGGTGCCGAGCAGCAGCAGGTTGGGGCCCAGGCCGTCGTACAGCAGCCAGGCCGTCAGCAGGCCGGCGGCCAGGGCCGCCAGGAGGACCCGCGGGCTGGCCGCCGCCCGGCGCTCGGGGTCGCTGCGGCGCAGCCAGTCGGTCGCCGAGGGCACGGGCGTGCCGGGCGCCTGGCGCGGGTCCGCCCCGGGCCGCGTGTACGGAGCGTACGGAGCGTACGGGTCGTACGGGTCATAGGCGTCGTCCGGGCCGCCCGTCCCTGACGAACCACCCGCCTCGGACGAGCCGCGCACCCCGGATGAACCTGCCGCCGCGGGCGAGCCTGCCGCCGCGAGCGAATCCGGTGAGCGTGGCGAATCGGACGCGGCAGGGATGGACGGGCCTGACATGAGTCCCCCTCAGTGGTCGACGGGCATGCGGGAGCCGCCCACGGGACGGTCCGCCGACGGGCGCGCTCGGCGCTCCGGCCGCTGCCGACTGTAGACCATTCTGAACAAGTTCAAAAGCTGATACTGAACACGCTCAGAATGCTCTGACCACCAAGGACTCCTCCCGACTCCCCGGACTACCCCTTCACCGACCCGGCCAGCAGCCCCCGGACGAAGTACCGCTGGAGGCTGAAGAAGACGAGCAGCGGCACGATGATCGACAGGAACGCCCCGGCCGTGAGCAGCTCCCACCGCCCGCCGAGCGAGCCGGACAGCTGCGCCAGCCGTACCGTCATCGGGGCCACCTCCGGCGTGCCGCCCGCGAAGGTCAGCGCCACCAGCAGGTCGTTCCAGACCCACAGGAACTGGAAGATCGCGAACGAGGCCAGTGCCGGGGTGCACAGCGGCAGCACGATCGAGCGGAAGATCTTGAAGTGCGAGGCGCCGTCCACCACCGCGGCCTCCATCAGGTCGCGCGGCAGCTGGGCGATGAAGTTGTGCAGCAGGAACACCGCCAGCGGCAGCGCGAACATGGTGTGCGCCAGCCAGACCGTGGCGTAGCTGCCCTTCAGGTCCAGTGCCGGGACCAGCGTCAGCGAGCCCAGGTGCGCACCGCCCGAGAACAGCCGCAGCAACGGGATCAGCGCCATCTGGAGCGGCACCACCTGGAGCGCGAACACCGTGAAGAACACCGCGCTGCTCCCCCGGAAACGCACCCAGGCCAGCGCGTACGCCGCCATCGCCGCCAGGACCAGCGGGAAGACCGTCGCCGGGATGCTGATGGCCAGCGAGTTGACCAGGAACGGCATCAGGCCGGTGGAGACGCCGGGGCCGCCCTCGAACAGCACCGAGTGGTAGTTGCCGAGGCCGAAGTCCGGGTGCAGGAAGGCGTTCCACCAGCCACTGCCGGTCACGTCCTGCTTGGGCCTCAGCGAGGTCACCAGCAGGCCCAGCGTCGGGATCGTCCAGAGCACCGTCATCGCGATCACGAACACCGAGGCCAGCGGGCTGCTGAAAGCCCTCCGCACCGCTCCCTCCCGACCGCCCGTCCCGGTCACCGGACCTCACGCTCCTTCCGCAACTGGACGATGTTGTAGGCCACCAGCGGCAGCACCGCGAGGAAGAGCAGCACCGCGAGGGCGCTGCCCCGCCCGTCGTTGAACTGCACGAAGGACTGCGAGTACATCTCGTTGGCCAGCACCTGGGTGCCGAAGTTGCCGCCGGTCATGGTGCGGACGATGTCGAAGGCCTTCAGGGTGATGAGCAGGACGGTGGTCAGCACGACCATCACCGTGGTGCGGATCATCGGCACGGTGACGTACCAGAACAGCCGCACCCCGCTCGCACCGTCCAGCCGGGCCGCCTCCACGACCTCGTCCGGGATCGCCTTGATCGCCGCCGACAGCACCACCATCGCGAAGCCGGTCTGCACCCAGACCATCACCGCCATCAGCAGGAAGGTGTTCAGCGGTTGGGAGAGCAGCCAGTTCGGCGGATCGTCCCAGCCCACCGCGACGGCGAGCTGGCTGAGCAGCCCGATCTGCGGCTGGCCCGGCCCGCGCGACTCGTAGACGAACTTGAAGATGATCGAGGCGCCGACCAGCGAGATCGCCATCGGCATGAAGATCAGCGACTTGTACACCGACTGGCCGCGCATCCGGTCCACCAGGAGCGCCAGCACCAGCCCCAGCCCGGTCGCCGCCAGCGGCACGGCCAGCAGCCACAGCAGCGTGGTGACCAGCACCTCCCGCACCGAGTCGGAGGTGAAGGCCCAGCCGAAGTTCTCACCGCCGACGAACCGGCTGCCGTCGTCGCTCCGGAGGCTGAGGTAGACCGTGCGGAGCAGCGGCACGACCAGGCCGACGGCCAGCAGCAGCGCCGCCGGGCCGAGGAACACCGCGACCGCGAGCGGCCGGGCCAGGCGGCCCCGGGCTCGGCCGGCGACCAGGAAGACCACCAGCAGGATGCCGAGGAAGCCCGCGACGGCACCGAAGGTGTTGCCGAACTTGACCGCCGCGTCGTTCCAGGCGCCGGCCGCCAGTCTCTCGGCGGCCAGTCCTCGGGCGGCGGCCAGGTCGGCCGCGGGTGTCGGGAATCCGGGTACGGACATGGCTGCGCGTCCCTTCGGGTGGGGAGGGGAAGGGGGGGGGGGGGGGGGGGGGGGTGGGGGGGGGGGGGGGGGGGGCGGGGGGGGGGGGGGGGGGGCCGGGGGGGGGGGGGGGGGGGGGGGGGGGGGGGGGGGGGGGGGGGGGCCCCGCACCGCCCTCGACAGGTGGTCCTCGATGGATCCGGCCACGGACCCGGGCCCGACCTCACCGCAAGGGGCCCGGCTACTGCGGCCAGGCGGCGTCGATGTCGGCGGCGGTCTTGTCGATCGACTGCCCCTCGGCGAACCAGGCCGTCAGCGACTTCCACTCCTGCCCGGCGCCCACGGCGGCCGGCATCAGGTCGGAGCCGTCGAAACGGAAGGTGGCCGCCGGGTCGGTCAGCGCCTCGGCCGAGAGCTTGTCGATCGGGTCGGTGTAGAGGCTCTTGTCCACTCCCTGGTTGGCCGAGACCCAGCCGGTCGCGGTCCTCACCCGGCTGCTCGCCCAGTCCGAGCTGGACAGGTAGTTCTGCACCGCCTGCACCTCGGGCCGCCCGGAGAAGGCCGCCAGGAACTCGCCGCCCCCCTCGACCGGGTTGGCGACGGACGGGTTCACCGCGGGCAGGTGGAAGGCGAAGACGTCCCCGTCCGGGCCGACCTTGGTGCCCTTGGGCCACTGCGCCTCGTAGAACGACGCCTGCTGGAGCATCAGGCACTTGCCGCTCAGGATCGGCGTGCCGGCGTCCTGGAAGGTGGTGGTGGCGATCGACTTCACGTCACCGAAGCCCGCGTTGACCCAGGCCGGGTTCTGCATCCAGTCGGCGACCGTCTTCATCGCGGCGGTGATCTTCTGATCGGAGAACTTCGCCTGGTGGCCGACCCACTGGTCGTACACCTCGCCGCCGTACGAGCCCAGCACCACCTCCTCCAGCCAGTCGGTGGCCGGCCAGCCGGTGGCCGTCCCGGAGGCGATGCCGCCGCACCACGGCTTGGCACCGCCCGCCTTGGCGATCCGGTCGCTGAGCGCCATCAGGTCGGCCCAGGTCTTGGGCACCTGGTAGCCGGCCGCCGTGAAGGCCTTCGGCGAGTACCAGACCAGGGACTTCATGTTGGCGCTCATCGGGGCCGCGTAGAAGGTGCCGTTGACCGAGCCGTAGGTCTTCCAGATCGGGCTCCACTTGTCCTGGTTGGCGACGGTCTGGGCGGGCGGCTTCACCACCTTGCCGCTCTTCACCATCTGCGCCAGCAGGCCCGGCTGCGGGATGATCGCGAAGTCCGGGGCGTTGCCTCCGGAGACCCGGACCGGCAGCTGGGACTCGAAGTCGTTCGACCCCTCGTAGCTGATCCTGATCCCGGTGCACTTGCCGAACTCGGCCCAGGACTTCTCCAGGTTGTCCGACTCCGGGCTCAGGATCGAGGCGAACATCGTCACGGTGGTGCCCGAATGCCCGGCGTACGGCTGGTACTTGGCGCAGTCACCGGGCAGCGACTCGGCCGATCCGCCTCCGCTGCCGCCCGAACCGCCGGAACTGTTGGAGCAGGCCGCGGTCAGGGCCAACACCGCCACCAGGGCGGGCACGGCGGCCAGGCGGCGGCGGGAACTCGGACGCGGCGCGGACGGGTTGAGGGTCAATGCGGTTCTCCTCGCCAGGGCGTACTGCCGAAGGTGGATTGAACGACATCGCGCTGTACCGGAGACGGGCCCGCAGGAGATCGCGGAACGGGCTCACGAGTGGACGGGGGCCGGGCTGATCGACGACGTTAACGCAGCCGCCGCGCCGCGCCAAGGTCCGCGTTCGACCTTCACCGACCGGTGTCCCGACCGTGACCCACGACCAGGTGTTACCCGGAACGCGTTACCCGGAACATCGCCACCGGAAGCCGGGGGCCCCGACCGGAAACCCGGACGGGGCCCATGGATTGACGTCACGTCAGTGGAGTCGGACCGGCAGCTCCAGCAAGCTGTTCACCACCAGCGAGGGACTCGGCCGCAGCTCGGCGTCCGGCACCGCGAGCGACAGCTCCGGGAAGCGCTCGAACAGCGCGGGCAGCGCGATCCCCGCCTCCAGTCGGGCCAGCGGAGAGCCCGGACAGACGTGCGGGCCGTGGCCGAAGGACAGGTGCCGGGCCGGGTCCCGGGTGATGTCGAAGACCTCGGCCGTCACCCCGTGCCGGAGCGGGTCCCGGCCGATCGCGTTGTACGAGACCAGCACCGCCTCACCGGCCGGGATCACCACCTCGCCGACCGGTATCGGCTCGGCGGCGAAGCGGAACAGGAAGTTGCTGGTCGGCGGCGTCCAGCGGAGCGACTCCTCCACCACCGCGTCCCAGGGCACCTGCCCCGAGCGCACCAGCTCCAGCTGGTCGGGGTGGGCCAGCAGCGCCCGCACCGCGTTGCCGATCAGGTTCACCGTGGTCTCGTGGCCGGCCGCGATGATCACCCGCAGGGTGGCCGCCGCCTCCGCGTCGGTCAGCGCCCCGCCCTCGGTGTCGGCCGCCAGCAGCGCGCTCGCCAGATCCTCCCCGGGGGCCGAACGGCGCTGCGCCACCAGGCCGTTGACGAAGGCGTTCAGTCCGGCGACGGTCGCCTGGATGCCCTCCGGATCCGGCTTGGTGCCGAAGAACCGCTCGTACAGGTCACGCAGCAGGTCGTGCTCCGACTCCGGCACGCCCAGCAGTGAGCAGATCACCGTCATCGGCAGCGGGAAGGCGAAGGCCGTCTTGAGGTCCACCACCGGTTCGCCCGCCGCCAGGGAGTCCAGCAGCGCGTGGGTGACCTCCTCGACGCGCGGACGCATCAGCTCCACCCGGCGCGGGGTGAAGGCCTGCGCGACCAGCGCGCGCAGCCGCCGGTGCTCGGCGCCGTCCGTGGTCACCATGCTCGGGCCGGGCACCGCCAGGCCGATCAGCGGCCAGGTCTTCGGCACCTCGCCGCGCTGGTAGGCCGCCCAGTGCGCGGCGTCCTTCACCAGCCGGGCGTCCGTCAGCAGGTCGCGGGCGGCGGTGTGCCGGGTCACCGCCCAGGCGGCGACCCCGCCGGGGAGCTCCACCGGCACCACCGGGCCGGCGGCCCTCAGCAGCGCGCCCTCGGCCGCGTTGTCGGCGGCCAACGGGTCGAGGACGAAACGGGCCGGGGCAGCGGTCATCGACAACTCTCCTTCGTACTGCGGATCTTGGTGGAGCACAGCGGACGGTCCCGGGGCGGCGGACGGTCCCGGGGGTGGCGGATGGTCGCGCGGGGGTGGCGGCGGACGGTGCGGCGGATCAGGCCGGGTGGCCCGGGGTGAACGAGACCGGCAGCGCCACCAGCCCCCGCACCCAGGCCGACGGCCGCCACACCAGTGCGTGCTCGGCCACCGCCAACCGCAGGTCCGGCAACCGGTCCAGCAGCACCTCGATCGCGGTGGTGGCGATCACCTCGGCCGCCTCCTGGGCCGGGAACGGGCAACCGTGCTCACCGTACGAGTAGCTCATGTGCGCCCGGTTCCCCTCGGCCGGACGGCCGTCGGCCTGCCGGACCGACGGATCGGCGTTGGCCCCGGCGAACCCGAGCAGGAGCATGTCCCCCTCGGAGATCCGCTGGCCGCCGAGCCGGGTGTCGCGGACCGCCCAGCGGCCCGCGAAGATCTGGGTCGGGGTGTCCTCCCAGAGCGCCTCGTTCAGCGCCTGGCTGATGCTGCGCCGGCCGCCGGCCAGCGAGGCCGCGAACCGCTCGTCGGTGAGCATCAGCCGCAGCGCGTTGGAGATCCAGTACGAGGTCGGCTGGTGCCCGGCGATCAGCAGCACCCGCAGGTCGCGCATCGCCTCGTCATGGGTCAGCCCGGCGGGGTGCTCCAGCATCCGCGAGGCGACGTCGGCGCCCGGGTGCTCGGCCTTCTCCTCGACCAGCGCGAGCATCAGCTCCAGCAGCCGCTGGGCACCGGTCGGCGCGTCCGGGCCGCCGTCCAGCATGGCCAGCAGCGCGGCGATCAGCTGCGGTGCCTGCTCCTCGTCCAGGCCGAGCACCCGGCACAGCACCAGCAGCGGCATCCGGTACGCGTACTCCACGACCAGGTCGGCCTCGCCGCGCCCGGCGAACCCGTCGATCAGCCGGTCGGCGATCTCCTCGGCGTGCTTGCGCAGCTCGTACGGGTCGATCCCGGCCAGCGCGTCGGTGACCGCCCGCGAGCGCCGCACGTGCTCCTCGCCCTCGGCGTAGAGGATCGAGGGGGCGGGCGCCACCATCGGCTTGAGCGGCCAGTCGGCGGGCAGCGTCGCCCAGGCGTGCCAGCGGCTGGAATCCCGGCCGAACAGCTGCGACTGCCTCGTCACCTGCTGGAGCTCGCGGTAGCCGATGACCAGCCAGGCCGGGACACCGCCGGCCAGCTCGACCGGGGCGACCGGGCCGTGCGCGGCGCGCAGCTCGCGGTAGAGCTGGGCCGGGTCGGTCTGGAAGCGCGGCCCGTACAGCGGCGTGGCGCCGGCGTGCGCCGGGCAGCCCGGGGGCGGGGTGGCGGCGGGCTCGGTCACGGGGTGCTCTCCTCGTAGATCGCGGTACGGAACCCTTCCGAAGCGGGCCCGTCGGGCAGGACGGCCTCGCCGGACAGATCGACCCCGTCGGCCGGATCGCCCCCACCGGCCAGGTCGGCCCCGCTCGCACCGGCCAGCGCGGCCAGATGGTGGACCAGGGCGATCAGCACCCGCTTGCCGGACTCGCGGTCGCGCGCGTCACAGTCCACCAACGGCACCTCGGCCGGCAGGTCCAGGGCCTCGCGGACCTGTTCCAGGGTGTGGCTCGGCTCGCCGAAGTTGTTGCGGGCCACGATGAACGGCGTCCCGTGGTGCTCCAGCCGGTCGATCGCGTACCAGGAGTCCTCCAGCCGCCGGGTGTCCACCAGGACGACCGCGCCCAGGGCGCCGCTGAACAGCCGGTCCCACAGGAACCAGAAGCGCTCCTGCCCGGGCGCGCCGAACAGGTACAGCACCTGGCGCTCGGAGAGGGTGATCCGGCCGAAGTCGAAGGCGACCGTGGTGGAGCGCTTGCCCCAGGCGCCGGCCGGGTCGATGCCCTCGCCCGCCTTGGTCATCACCTCTTCGGTGTTCAGCGGGCGGATCTCGCTGACCGAGCCGACCAGCGTGGTCTTGCCCACCCCGAAGCCGCCGACCACGACGATCTTCAGCGCGTTGTCGGCGGTCGCCCGCAGCGGGGTGCGCGCGCCGGCGGGCCGGGCGACGGCGGCAACCGGGGCGTCGCCAACGGGCCGGGCGTCACCGGCGCGGACGTCACCGGCGGCCCGGAGGTCAGAGCTGTTGGAGGCCATGCAGCACCTGCTTCAGCGTGTCGAGGTCGGGCAGCCGGGCCTTGTTCGGCGCGAACCGGGGGTGCCGGGCGGTGACCGCCCCGGACTCCAGCAGGTCGCCGAGCAGGATCTTCACCACCGAGACGGGCAGCGACAGCTCCGCCGCCACCTCCACCACGGCGGTCGGCGCCTCGCACATCCGCAGGATCCGGGCGTGTTCCGACTGCATCCCGGGCGTCGGCTGCCGCTCGGCGACGATCAGGGTGACCAGGTCGAAGGCGTTCTCCGGCGCCCGGCTGCGACCCCGGGTGATGGTGTAGAGGCGGTCCGGGTCGTCGTCACGGCCCGGCAGCACCGGCCCAGCGTTCATATGCCCGCGCTCTCTTGAGCGGCCTCGCCTTCCGCACCCCGGGCGGGCGCGCTGAGGTGGACCCCGATCTGCTCGATCAGGCCGTGCATGTTGTGGCCGACCACGCCGACGTCCGCCTCGTCGTCCGTCACCACCGCCAGGTGGGTGCCCTCGCCGGCCGCCACGATGCACAGGATGCCGCCGTGGAACTCGGTCATCGACTGCCGCACGCCGCCGCTGCCGTCGCCGAACTCGATCGAGGCGCCGTGCGCCAGGCTCTGCAGGCCGGAGGCGATGGCGGCCAGTTGGTCGGCCTGGTCGGTGCTCAGCCCGGCGGTGTGGCAGAGCTTGAGGCCGTCGGCGGAGAGGACCAGGGCGTGCCGGGTGCCGGGGGTCGCCGCCAGCAGGTTCTCCAACAGCCAGTCGAGGTCACGGTCGGTGGCACTGCTCATGGGGTGTCCTTCTCGGTGACGGGGGAAGCGTCGGGCAAGGTGTCGGTGTCGGTGTCCGCGGCCGGCACCCCGACCCGGGGCAGCTCCGCCGGGGGCAGCTCGGCCGGGGCCGGCCCGGCAGCGGGCTGCCCGGCCGTCGCGGGACGGGCGGCGGCCCGGCGGAACGCGCCGAACCGGGAGGCCGCGGTCGCCGCGTCGGCGTGTACGGGCTTCTCGGCCTGGGCCGTCGCGGGGGCGGTGGTGGTCGCCAGGGTCTGCCCCCGGCGCCGCTGCGGCAGGCCGCTGTCGGTCATCCGGGCGGGCGCGGCCGGCAGGGCGGGTACGGCAGCGCCCGGCGTCCGGGAGGGCGCCCGCTGTACGGCGGGCGCCGGGGACAGCAGCGCGGGGACAGGACCCGCCGGGGTGAGCGCGGGGCGCGCGGCCTCCGTACGCGGCGCCTGCGCCGGGACGGGCGCGTGACCGGGCGCCTGACCGGGCGCCTGGCCGGTGGTCGGAGCCGTGGCCGGAACCGGATGCGTGACCAGCTGCTGCGGGATCAGCATCACCACCCCGGTACCACCGCGCGCCGACGGCCGGAAGGAGATCTGCAGACCGTGCTTGCGCGCCAGCACGCCGACCACCGCGAGCCCCAGCCGGGTGCCGGCGGAGAGCGTGGTGAGGTCCAGCGGTTCGGCGGAGACGGCCCGCTCGGCCCGGCGCAGCCAGCTGTCGCTCAGGCCCAGCCCGCTGTCCTCGACGGTGACCGCCAGCCCGGCGGGCACCTCCTCGACGTAGACGTGCACCTCGGCCGGCGGGGCGGAGAAGTTGGTGGCGTTGTCCAGCAGTTCGGCCAGCGCGTGCATCACGCCCTCGGCGGCGTACCCGGCGACCGCGGCGGTGCTGGCGTTGTGCAGCCGCACCCGCTGGTAGGCGCCGATCCGGCCGAGCGCGCCGCGCAGCACCGATTCCACCGCGATCGGCTTGGCCCAGCGGCGGCCCGAGCGGGCGCCGGTGAGCACCGCGATGCTGTCGGCCATCCGGCCCGCCTGGGCGGTCGAGTGGTCCAGGCTCAGCAGGTCGCCGAGGACCTCCTCGTCGTGCCGGTGCTGCATCTCGCGCAGCTCGGCGTGCATGCTCGTGGCCAGTGCCTGCACCCGCCCGGCGGCGGTCGCGCAGACCGCGAGCGCGGCGGCCCGCAGCCGCTCGCCGCGGCCGATCTCCTCGCCGACGGCGCGCAGCAGCGCGTACTGGGGGTGCTTGCGGTGGGCGGCCAGCGCGCTGTCCACGGCCGCGCCGGCCCGCAGCTTCTTCACCACCTCGGGCAGCAGGCCCTCGGTGATCCGGTCCAGCTCGGCGCGTTCCGCCGCGACCCGGGCCCGCTCCTCCCGCGCACCGGCCCGCTCGGCGTCGAGTTCGCCCCGCAGCCGGGACAGTTCGGCGTGCGCGGCGGCGACGTCCGTCTCGGCCCGGGCCTGCTCGGCGCGGGCGAAGTCCCGGTCGGCGAGCGCGGCGGTGGCACGGTCGGCGGCGGCCGTCTCGGCCTGCCGGGCGGTACCCGCGGCGACCAGTGCGGCCCGGGTCTCCTCGTGCTGCGCGGCCAGCTCCTCGGTGAGGCGGCGGGTGCGCTCGACTCCGCTCGCCGCGAGGCCGACGGCGATCAGCCAGAGCGCGGTGACGGCACCGACCGCGAGGGCGGTGAGCGGTTGGTGCGCACCGAGTGCCCGGACGATGCCGACTGGAGCGGCGACCAGGGCCAGCAGGACGGCGGCCGCGGTCAGGGCGACGGTGCGCGGCGCGGGCCGTCGACGCGATCGGCCGTCGGGGCTGGTGGCTTCTCTCATCGGGGCGGTCCTCGGCAACGTCGGCGGGCGGCGGCGCGGCTGCCGGCCGACGACGGTCGGCGCCGACAGCCGGTCGGGCGCATACGAGACCGCCCGGCGACGTCGTGAAACGTTCCGGGCGGTTCATCGGTTCACGCTATCGGTCGATCATATCGATTCAGACATTGCTCTCAAGCGGACAGTTGACGGGCGCTCCCCTTCTTCCACGTCACCCACACGACTCGGCGACCCGCCCGTCGCACCCGCGAACGCCACGGTTCACACCCCGGGCGTCCGCCCCAGCTCCTCCTCGACCGCGCGCCGCACAGCGTCCGGGTCCAGCCCGTGGTCGGCGATCACCCACGCCCCGAGCCCCTCCCCCTCGCGCAGCACCCCGAGCAGCAGGTGGCCCACCGCGATCTCCCCCGACTTCAGCCGCAGCGACTCGCGCAGCGACAGCTCCAGCACCTTCTTCGCCCGGGCCGCGAGCAGGAGGTGCTCCGTCCCGGTGTACTCGTGCCGCAGGCCTCGGACCTCAGCGCCCGCCGAACCGCCGCGCCAACGCCTCCTCGAAGGTCCCCCGGCCCACCGCCCGCTCCGGCGCCAGGTTCCCGCCCTCCCGGAAACCCCGGGCGGTCGCCCCCGGCAGGCGCAGCGGCAACAGCGGCCGGCGCTCGCCCGCCGCCCGCAGGTAGGCCTCGGCCAGCTCCCGGTACGAGCGCACCCGCGGGCCGCCGACCTCCGGCGCGAAGCCGGCGGGCCCCTCCCACACCAGGTCCGCGACCGCCTCGGCCACCTCCCGCACGTCCACCGGCTGGCACGCCGTCCCGCTCAGCACCGGGAACACCGGCAGCTTCACGGAGGCGTCGAAGATCCTCAGCACCAGGTCGTGGAACTGCGTCGCCCGCAGCACCGTCCAGCCCAGCCCCGACTCCCGCACCAGCTGCTCGCAGGCGAGCTTCGTCCGGTAGTAGGCGAGCGGCACCCGGTCGATCCCGACGATCGACACGTACACCAGGTGCCGCACCCCGGCCTCGCGCGCCTCCGCCACCAGCGTCCGGACCGCGGCCACGTCCGCCTTCTTCTGCGTGGTCGCGCAGTCCACCACCACCTCGACCCCGGCCATCGCCTCGGCGATCCCGGCCCCGCTCTCCAGGTCCCCGACCACCCACTCGACCCCGTCGCCGCCGCCCCGCACCCGCCGGCTCAACCCCCGCACCGCCGCCCCGCGCTCCACCAGCAGCCGCACCACCTCCCGCCCCAGCGTCCCCGTCGCCCCGGTCACCAGCACCGTGCCCGTCACCGCACCACTCCTCTCATCAGGAACCGTCACCCCCAGGGACCGGACACCACCCCCGTACGTGACATCGGCATCCCCCGGGACGCGAAGAAGCGGGGCGAGGACCATCAGGTCCTCGCCCCGCTTCAGGTGGTCACCTCAGGAGGTGACCACCGGGGTCGGGCGCGGTCAGCTGCAGCCGCTGGTGGAGCCGCAGCCCTCGCAGAGGTAGCAGCTGCCGGCGCGGCGCATCTTGGTGCCGCAGGAGAAGCAGAGCGGGGCGTCGGCGTTGAGGCCGAGCTGGATCTCCATCAGCTCCGTGGAGTTGTGGGCCTGCTTCGGGGCCGCCTTGGGCGCCTCGGCGGCCGGGGCCGGGATCACGGCCGGCCTGGCGGGGGCCACCGGGGCGGACTGGGCGAGCGACTCGGTGTCGAGCTCCTCGGCCTCCAGCGGCTCGTACGAGCCCGTCTCCAGGTGGCGCTGGCGCTCCTCGACGGAGTGGATGCCGAGCGCCGAGCGGGTCTCGAACGGCAGGAAGTCGAGCGCCAGGCGGCGGAAGATGTAGTCGACGATCGACTGCGCCATCCGCACGTCCGGGTCGTCGGTCAGACCGGCCGGCTCGAAGCGCATGTTGGTGAACTTCGCGACGTAGGTCTCCAGCGGCACGCCGTACTGGAGGCCGACCGAGACGGCGATGGAGAAGGCGTCCATCATGCCCGCGAGGGTCGAGCCCTGCTTGGACATCTTCAGGAAGACCTCGCCCAGACCGTCGTCCGGGTAGGAGTTGGCGGTCATGTAGCCCTCGGCGCCACCGACCGTGAAGGAGGTGGTGATGCCCGGACGGCCCTTGGGCAGGCGCTTGCGGACCGGGCGGTACTCGACCACCTTCTCGACCGCGGCGGCCGGGGCCTCCGCGGCCTTCTCCTCGGTGTCCTTCTTCTTGGCCGACAGCGGCTGGCCGACCTTGCAGTTGTCGCGGTAGATGGCGAGCGCCTTGACGCCCATCTTCCACGCCTCGAAGTAGATCTCCTCGATCTCCTCGACCGTGGCGGACTCGGGCATGTTCACCGTCTTGGAGATGGCACCGGAGATCCAGGGCTGGATCGCGGCCATCATCCGCACGTGGCCCATGGCCGAGATGACGCGCTCGCCCATCGCGCAGTCGAACACCTCGTAGTGCTCGGACTTCAGGCCCGGGGCGTCCACCACGTTGCCGTGCTCGGCGATGTGGGCGACGACCGCCTCGATCTGCTCGTCCTGGTAGCCCAGGCGCTTGAGGGCGCGCGGGACGGTGCCGTTGACGATCTGCATCGAGCCGCCGCCGACGAGCTTCTTGAACTTGACCAGGGCCAGGTCGGGCTCGACGCCGGTGGTGTCGCAGTCCATCATCAGGCCGATGGTGCCGGTCGGGGCGAGCACCGAGGCCTGGGCGTTGCGGAAACCGTTCTGCGCGCCGATGCGCAGCACGTCCTGCCAGGTCTTGTTCGCGGCCAGCCAGACCGGGGCGTCCAGGTCGTCCAGCGAGACGGCGTCCAGCGAGGCGTCCGCGTGCTGCTTCATGACCTGGCGGTGCGCGGTCGCGTTGCGGGCGTAGCCGTCGTACGGGCCCACCACACCGGCGAGTTCGGCGCCGCGGCGGTAGGCGGTGCCGGTCATCAGCGAGGTGATGGCGCCGGCCAGGGCGCGGCCTCCCTCGCTGTCGTAGGCGTGGCCGGTGGCCATCAGCAGGGCGCCGAGGTTGGCGTAGCCGATGCCGAGCTGGCGGTACGCGCGGGTGGTCTCGCCGATCTTCTCGGTCGGGAAGTCGGCGAAGCAGATGGAGATGTCCATCGCGGTGATGACCAGCTCGACGACCTTGGCGAAGGTCCCGGCGTCGAACGAGTCGTCGTCGCGCAGGAACTTCATCAGGTTCAGCGAGGCGAGGTTGCAGCTGGAGTTGTCCAGGTGCATGTACTCGGAGCAGGGGTTGGACGCGTTGATGCGGCCGGACTCCGGGCAGGTGTGCCAGTGGTTGATGGTGGTGTCGTACTGGATTCCGGGGTCGGCGCAGGCCCAGGCGGCCTCGGCCATCTTGCGGAACAGCTTCTTGGCGTCGACGGTCTCGATGACCTCGCCGGTCATCCGGGCGCGCAGGCCGAATTCGGTGCCGTTCTCGACGGCGGTCATGAATTCGTCGTTGACGCGGACCGAGTTGTTGGCGTTCTGGTACTGGACGGAGGTGATGTCGTCCCCGCCGAGGTCCATGTCGAAGCCCGCGTCGCGCAGGGCGCGGATCTTCTCCTCCTCCTTCACCTTGGTCTCGATGAAGGCCTCGACGTCCGGGTGGTCCACGTCGAGCACGACCATCTTGGCCGCGCGGCGGGTGGCGCCACCGGACTTGATGGTGCCGGCGGAGGCGTCGGCGCCGCGCATGAAGGAGACCGGGCCGGAGGCGTTGCCGCCGGAGGAGAGCAGTTCCTTGGAGGAGCGGATCCGGGAGAGGTTGAGGCCGGCGCCGGAGCCGCCCTTGAAGATCATGCCCTCTTCCTTGTACCAGTCGAGGATCGACTCCATGGAGTCGTCGACGGACAGGATGAAGCAGGCGCTGACCTGCTGGGGCTGCTTGGTGCCGACGTTGAACCAGACCGGCGAGTTGAAGCTGAACACCTGGTGGAGGAGGGCGTGGGTCAGCTCGTGCTCGAAGATCTCGGCGTCGTCCTTGGTGGCGAAGTAGCCGTGCTTCTCGCCGGCGGCGCGGTAGGTGAGCACCACGCGGTCGATGATCTGCTTGAGGCTCCACTCGCGCTGCGGGGTGCCGACGGCGCCGCGGAAGTACTTGGACGTCACGATGTTGACCGCGTTGACCGACCAGGAGTCGGGGAACTCGACGCCGCGCTGCTCGAAGTTGATCGAGCCGTCACGCCAGTTGGTCATGACGACGTCGCGCCGCTCCCAGCGGACCTCGTCGTACGGGTGCACGCCAGGAGTGGTGTAGATGCGCTCCATCCCGAGACCGCCCTTCGGGGCCTTGGCGCCCTTGGCCGCGGCCTTCTCGGACTTCGACCCGCGTGCGGAACCGCTCGTGGTGTCTGTCACTTTTCCTCCTCCTGGGCAAACGCCCGAAGTGCCCTGAAAAATCCGGGCACTGCTGGTTCGTTCTTCCGGTGTGCGGGCAGGCGAAGACCTCGCCCGTTACGCACGGTTTGTAGTGTTCTGTGCCCCGTTTTCGGGCACGCGTGGGCCCCGCGGGGCCGTGGTGGTGCGGGACAGGGCCCGTCAGGGGCCCGGCGCCTCCTAGGGCGCGGCGGCGGAGACGGACACGCAGGTGTCGTCCGTCTCCGGGGTGTGGGGCCGCTCGGCGCGGAGCTCCGCGATGGCGGCCTCGAAGTCTTCCAGCCCGTCGTAGGCCTGGTACACGCTGGCGAAGCGCAGGTACGCGACCACGTCGAGCTCCTTGAGCGGGCCGAGTATGGCCAGCCCCACGTCGTGGGTGGTCAGCTCGGCGTTGCCGCTGGCACGCACGCACTCCTCGACCCGCTGGCCGAGCTGGGCCAGCGCGTCCTCGGTGACCGGGCGGCCCTGGCAGGCCTTGCGGACGCCGGTGATGACCTTCTGCCGGGAGAACGGCTCGGTGACGCCGCTGCGCTTGATGACCATCAGCGCGGCCGTCTCCACCGTGGTGAAGCGGCGGCCGCAGTCCGGGCACTGCCGGCGACGGCGGATGCAGCTGCCGTCCTCGGTGGTCCGGCTGTCGACAACACGGCTGTCGGAGTGCCGGCAGAAGGGGCAGTGCACCTCGGGATCCCTCCCTGGCAGAACGTTCGGACCTGTCGAGTCTATGCGATGCGCCCCCGCCCTGGGCAAGCCGATCATGGGGCGCAACCACTAGTACTGGGCACGGAGAGGACTGTAGCCACTACATCTAGGCCCCTGAGGGAGGTGAACACCCTGGCGTGTCGACGCCGATTAGACTGCCCGGAGCAGGTTCCACTCGAACATTTACTCGATGTACAACAAAGCCTTGATCGAGTCGGTCAACTCCCGAATAATTCACTCGAACGTGTGTTTGGCGCAACCTTTCGATAGGCGGCGCGTTGGGCTGGAAAAGGGAGAGGACAGCCGTCGAGAGGGGCCGCCGTGAACACGATCGAAAGCAACACCATCCCGGTGCAGGAACACTCCCAGTTCAAGGTGGGGCAGCGCACCACGAATCAGCAGGGTGTGGACATCAGCATGGACCGTAGCGAAGACCACCGTCTCTCCGGCGCGGCCCTTTCCGGCGCGGCCCGGGTTCCCGACCAGCCGATCGAGCACTCCCCCGCGATGGACGACACCCACCCCTCGCCGGCCCGCGCGATGCCCGGCCGCCCCCCCGGCATCCGCACCGACGAGGCCGGTCTCACCGAGCGCCAGCGCCGGGTGATCGAGGTCATCCGGGATTCCGTCCAGCGCCGCGGCTACCCGCCGTCCATGCGCGAGATCGGCCAGGCCGTCGGCCTGTCCAGCACCTCCTCGGTCGCCCACCAGCTGATGGCCCTGGAGCGCAAGGGCTTCCTGCGCCGGGATCCGCACCGCCCGCGCGCCTACGAGGTCCGTGGCGTCGAGGTGGCCCGTCCGAACACCGCCGAGACGGCGGGGCGGCCGTCCACCTCGTACGTCCCGCTGGTCGGCCGGATCGCCGCGGGCGGGCCGATCCTGGCCGAGCAGACGGTGGAGGACGTCTTCCCGCTGCCCCGCCAGCTGGTCGGCGAGGGAGAGCTGTTCGCACTGACGGTGCGCGGCGACTCGATGATCGAGGCGGCCATCTGCGACGGCGACTGGGTCACCGTGCGCCGCCAGCCGGTCGCCGAGAACGGTGACATCGTCGCCGCGATGATCGACGGCGAGGCCACCGTGAAGCGGCTCAAGCGCGAGGACGGGCGGATCTGGCTGATGCCGCACAACCCGGCGTACGAGCCGATCAACGGCGACAACGCGACCATCCTGGGCAAGGTCGTCGCGGTCCTGCGCCGCCTCTGATCGAGGCGGGTCCCCGCGCCGAGGCCGATCGGAAAACGGCCTCGCGCCGCCGCTGAGCGCTCAGTCACGGCCTCATGCCGCCTCCGAGCACTCGGCGGACCGACAACACCGGAGAGGGGCTCCACCGCGACCGCGGGGAGCCCCTCCGGCGTCTTCCGGGCCGGGCCCGGAGCCGAGAAGCCCGGGGCCGAGAAGCCCTGAGCCGAGAGCCCGGCGCCCGAGCGGCCCGGACCCTCAGCCCCGCTTGACCACCGGCCGCACCGGCGCCGCCGAGGCGTCGATCGCCGCCAGCGAGCGGCGCACCTGGTTGCGGTCCGTGGTGTACCAGAACTCCGGCATCGAGGAGCGGAAGAAGCTCCCGTACCGCTTGGTCTCCACCCGCGGGTCCAGCACCGCGACCACGCCCCGGTCGTCGGCCGCGCGCACCAGCCGGCCCGCGCCCTGCGCCATCAGCAGCGCCGCGTGCGTCGCCGCGACGGCCATGAAGCCGTTCCCGCCGCGCTGTTCGACGTCCTTCTGGCGGGCGCTCATCAGCGGGTCGTCCGGCCGGGGGAACGGGATCCGGTCCATCACGACCAGCTGGCAGGCCGAGCCGGGCACGTCCACGCCCTGCCAGAGCGAGAGCGTGCCGAACAGGCAGGTCGTCGCGTCCGAGGCGAACTCCCGGATCAACTCGCCCAGGGTGTCCTCGCCCTGGAGCAGGATCCGGTTGTCCAGCCGCTCGCGCATCGCCTCGGCGGCCGTCTGGGCGCCGCGCATCGAGGAGAACAGGCCCAGCGTCCGCCCGCCGGCCGCGCCGATCAGCTCGGCCAACTCGTCCAGCATGTCCGGCCGTTCGGGATCGCGCCCGGGGTCGGCCAGGTGCTTGGCGACGTACAGGATGCCCTGCTTGGGGTACTTGAACGGCGAGCCGACGTCGATCCCGCGCCAGTGCGGCACGGCGTCCTCGCCGAAGCCCGACTCGGGGTTGTCCCCGGCGGTCCGGACGTCCGGCAGCCTGGTCTCGGAGGGCAGGCCGACCGAGGCGGCGACGCCGTTGAAGTCCCCGCCGAGCTTGAGCGTGGCCGAGGTGAGGACGACCGAGCGCTCCTTGTACAGCCCCTCGCGCAGCAGCCCGGAGACGCTCAGCGGGGCGACCCGCAGCGAGGCGGTGCCCAGCCCGTAGCGGTCACTGCGCTCGATCCAGACCACGTCGTACTCGGAGTCCTGCAGCAGCCGGTCGGCGGTCTCGTGCAGCGTCTCGGCCGAGGCCATCGCCTGCTTGCGGACGGCGTCCTCGTCGCTGAGCCCCTTGTCCCTGGTCTCGCCGAGCGAGGTGATCACCTGGCGGGAGGCGTCCCGGATCGCGGTGACCGCGTACGCCAGGTACTCGGGCAGCTCCTCGACCCGGCCGGGCTGGGCGGTCTCCATCAGGCCGTGGTAGTTCTCGGCCGCGGCCTGGAGCGCGTCCACCGCCTTCTCGTTGGCCAGCCGCGCGGCCCGCTTGACCGCCCGGTTGACCGCGCCGACGGTCAGCTCGGCGGTGGCCGCGCCGGTGACCCGGTTGACCAGCTCGTGCGCCTCGTCCACGATCAGCAGCCCGTGCTCGGGCAGCACCGGCGCGCCCTCGATCGCGTCGATCGCGAGCATCGCGTGGTTGGTGACCACGACGTCCGCCAGTTTGGCCCGCTCCCGGGCCTTCTCGGCGAAGCACTCCTGCCCGTACGCGCAGCGGGTGGCGCCCAGGCACTCCTTGGAGGTGACCGACAGCTGGGCCCAGGCCTTGTCGGAGACGCCCGGGCTGAGGTCGTCGCGGTCCCCGGTGTCGGTCTCGTCGGCCCAGTCGCGCAGCCGCAGCACGTCCTGGCCGAGCTTCCCGGTGGGCCCGCCGAGCGCGTCCACCGGGTCGAACAGGCCCTCCCCCTCCTCGCTCGGGGTGCCCTCGTTGGCGCGGTGCAGGCACAGGTAGTTGGAGCGGCCCTTGAGCATCGCGAACAGCGGGCGGCGGCGCAGCACCGGGTGCAGCGCGTCGACGGTGCGCGGCAAGTCCCGTTCCACCAGCTGGCGCTGGAGTGCCAGGGTGGCGGTGGCGATCACCACGCGGTCCCCGTGGGCGAGCGCGGGCACCAGGTAGGCCAGGGACTTCCCGGTGCCGGTGCCGGCCTGGACGAGCAGGTGCTCGCCGTGGTCGACGGCGTCGGCGACGGCCTCGGCCATCCGGACCTGACCGGGGCGTTCCGCGCCGCCGACGGCCGCGACCGCGGCGTGCAGCAGTTCGGGGATCCGCGAGCGCGGGACGGCGACGGCTTCCTCGGCCTCGTCGCCGAGGTCCGCCGCGGGCTGGGATTCGGAGTCGTTCGTCATGACCCTCCCAGCCTACGGGGCGGGGGTGACAATCCGGTCCCGCTGCGCGGGCATTCGCACGTCCACGGCGACCAGCGCGTTCGGCACCGTCCCGTACCGGGCGGCGTGCGGGCGGTGCGGGCGGTCCTGGTAGCCGTCCAGCAGGAGCCGGTTGCGGTTGAGGCAGAGCCGGTCGATCCGGGGGCGGAACAGGTCGAACAGCGCGAAGCGCTCGCCCAGCTCGGGGAAGCGGTCCTGGTAGCGGAGCACCTCGGCGCGCAGCAGGGCCCAGAACTCGGTCTCGGGCAGTGCGGTCTGCTCCTCCAGCAGCGGGGCGAGGTAGCGGAAGACGCCGATGAACAGCCCGGAGTGGATGAACTGGCAGAGGCCCTGCGGGCCCTCCCGCAGCAGCACCTCGGCCACGTCCCCGGGCAGGCCGTCCAGTTCGGGCAGGCTCTGCGCGCTGAGGTTGACGTCGTCCACGAAGTCCTTGACCGCGAGCCGGACCGGCACGTCGCGGGCGTCGAAGACCACGATCGCGTTCTCCCCGTGCGGGGAGAAGACCAGCCCGTAGCGGTAGAGGAAGTGCAGCAGCGGCGGCATCATGGCGGCGAACAGCCGGGCGGTCCAGTCCGCGGGGGCGAGGCCGGAGCGGGCGATCAGCTCGGCGGCGAGCGCCCGCCCGTCGGAGCCGGTCTGCAGCAGCGCGGCCAGGGTGCGGGCGCGCTCGTCGCCGTCCAGGAAGGGGCCGAGCGGCTGGCGCCAGATCGCGCCGAGCAGTTCCTTGTACTGGTACGGCGCCTCGGGCAGCTCGCGGTAGAGCGGGTGGTCGACGGTGACGGAGGCGATCTCGCCGAGCAGGATCACCCGGCACTCGTCGCGCAGGTACGGGTCCGCGTCGCGCAGCCCGAGCAGCCAGGCGGTGACGGCGGGCGCGGCCCGGGTGCGCTCGACCGGCAGGCCGCGCCAGACCAGGGTGTTGAGGATGGACAGCGGCAGCTTGACGGTGCAGCGCTCGGGGTGGGCGGTGTTGAAGAAGGAGCGGATGGACTGCTGGGGCAGCCGTGGGTCGCCGTCCGAGGGCAGCGGGACGATCTCCCCGGAGGCGATCCAGGGGGCGAACAGCGGCAGGATGGTCTGCTCCCACTGCCAGGGGTGGACGGGCAGCAGCAGGTAGTCCTTGGCGTCCGGGCCGAGCGCGGCGCGCATCGCGTCCACGTCGTCCAGTTCGTGGGCGTACAGCTGCTCGGGCCGCTCCAGGCCGGGCACGCCGTGGTACTCGGCGAGGCGGCGGTGCACCGCGATCCAGGGCAGCGGGCGCGGGCTGCGGGCCTCCGGGGCCCAGCGGGCGGCGTCGATGCCGGAGAAGCCGATCCGGCCCTTGTTGGGGACGATCCAGGGGTGGCCGGTCTGCCGGCCTTCGAGCGCGGCGTGGTCGAGCTCGGCGAGTTCGGCGGCGGTGAGCGCGGTGGCGAGCTGGCGGGCGTCGGCGGTCAGGGTGGCGGAGAGCTCGCGGATCAGGTGGCCGGTGGTCTCGCCGCTCATGCCGAGGGTCTGCCGGGCGTACGGGAGGAAGCGCAGCGGGTCCAGCCCGTCCGGGCGGGTGCAGCGGACGGACTCCGGGTCGACCTGCCAGCTGTCGTAGGCGCCGCGCCGGGCGGTGAAACGGTACTCCGTCTCGGGCAGCTCCAGCCGGTACTCGCCGGGCTCGTCGCCGGGGGCGGGCCGCAGCAGTTCCTCGTAGGCGAACTCGCCGAGCATCTTGGCCAGCAGGGCGCGGCCGGCCCGCTGCCAGTGCCCGGCGGTGAGGTGCGGGGGCAGGTGGAGCGGCGGTTCAGCGGCCGACGGTTGCGGCACGGGTCAACTCCTGGGGGCGGGGGACGGCGGGGGTCTGTGGCGGGCTCGCGGGGACGGGTGGTGCGAAGCCGGTCCAGGCGGTGCGGTCGGGCAGCCGGTGGACGGTGCGCCCGGTGACGGCGTTGAGGATCACGGCGGCCCGGTGGGCGCCGAGCCCGAGGTCGGGGGTGCCGACGCCGTGGGTGTGCAGTTCGGCGTTCTGGACGTACAGCCCGCCGGCGAGTTCGGGCCGGGTGGCGACCCGATGGTCCAGGTCGACCCGGTAGCGACCGGACTCGTCCCAGTCGATCAGTCCGGCGAGCGGTTCGAGCGCGGCCGGGCGGGCCGCCCGGTAGCCGGTGGCGAGCACCACGGCGTCGGTGCGCAGCAGGTGCTCGGCGCCGGAGTCGTCGTGCCGGCAGTGCAGTTCGAGGCCGCCGCGGGGGCCCGGCCGGGCGTCGGTGACGGTGGTGCCGGGGTTGATCTCGACCGGGGCGGTGTCGATCGGGCGGCCGATGGTGCGCTCGTAGAGGTGGTCGTGGATCTCGGCGAGGGTCTCGGCGCTGGCGGCCTTGTGCAGCTGCCACTGGGCGGCGACCAGCGTGTCCCGGACGGGGGCGGGCAGGCCGTGGAAGTAGCGGGTGTAGTCGGGGGTGAAGTGCTCCAGGCCGAGCTTGGAGTACTCCATGGGGGCGAGCGCCCTGGTCCGGGTGAGCCAGCGCAGCCGGACCCGGTCGTCCTCGTGGCGTCGCAGCAGGTCGAGGAAGACCTCGGCGCCGGACTGCCCGCTGCCGACCACGGTGATGTCCCGGGCGCCGGCCAGGTCGGCGCGGCGGTCCAGGTACTCGGCGGAGTGGAAGGCCCGCGGGTGGCCGGCCAGCGCGGCGAAGGCCTCGGGCAGCACCGGCCTGGTTCCGACGCCGAGGGCGAGGTTGCGGGCCCGTACGGAGGAGCGCCGTCCGGTCGCGGTGTCGGTCAGCTCGACCCGGTACCAGGGCGCGTCCCAGTGCAGGGAGGTGACCTCGGTGCCGAAGCGGCAGTTGGCCAGCCGTTCGGCGGCCCAGCGGCAGTAGTGGTCGTACTCGCGGCGCGGCAGCTGGAAGCGCTCCGCGAAGTAGAAGGGGAACAGCCGGTCCTGCTCGCGCAGGTAGTTGAGGAAGGACCACGGGTTGGTCGGGTCGACGAGGGAGACCAGGTCGGCGAGGAAGGGCACCTGCATCCGGGCGCCCTCCACCAGCATGCCGGGGTGCCAGCGGAACTCCGGGCGCTGGTCGCAGAAGAGCGTGCGCAGGCCGGGCACCGGCTCGGCGAGGGCGGCGAGCGAGAGGTTGAACGGGCCGATGCCGACGCCGAGCAGGTCGTACGCGGTGGTTGTCGAGGTGTCCACAGGGGTGTCCTAGGCGGGGAGTTGGGCCTGTCGCACGACGGGCCCCGGGGCTCGGTCGCGGACCATGAGGGCGGCGCGCTTGCCGGGCAGGTCGAGTTCGGTGGCGGCCCGGAACCCGGCCCGTTCGAAGGCCCGGACGGACCGCCGGTTGCGGACGTCGGGCTCGGCCACCACCCTTTCGCAGCGCGGAACGTGGCGGAGAATCAATTCTGCGAGCGCGGCCAGGAGCAGGGCGCCGAGGCCCCGGCCGCGGCTGGTGGCGGGGCCGAGCAGCAGGTGCACGCCGGTGTCGTACGGCCGGGCCGGGTAGTGCGCGGCGAGCGGGTCGAGGTCGGCGCGGTAGACCTCCCAGTAGCTCATCGGCTCGCCGTCGAGCAGGCCGAGGCACGGGGTGCTGCGGCCGTCGCCGTCCAGTTGGGTCCGGACGTGCCGTTCGGTGACCTCCGGCGGGCCGGCGAGCTCCCAGAAGGCGTCGACCTCGGGGTCGTTCATCCACCCGGTGATCAGCTCCAGGTCGGCGGGCAGCCGGACCGGGCCGAGCCGGAACTCGCCGGCCGGGGTGGGGACGGCGCCCCACCCGGGCAGGTCGTGCGGCATCAGGCACCCGCCACCGGATTGGGGATGTCCACGTACACGGACTGGCTGGCGACCGGGCCGACCAGCTCGTCCATCCCGTTGATCCGGGTCAGCAGGTTGGCCTTGCAGGGCAGTGCGGGCGCGTCGAGCAGCAGCGCGGGCAGCGCCGAGCGGGTGGCGGCGGCCCGCGGGCCGGCCAGGAAGCGGCGCAGCGCGGCCAGCAGCACGGTCTCGTCGGCGAGCCGCTGGGAGCCGAAGGCGCCGATCAGGCCGAGCACGTGGTTGATGCCGAGGTAGTAGGCGAAGTGGTGGTCGATCACCTCGTCGGGAAGGAAGGTGTCGCTGTCCGCGCCGAGTCCGGGCAGCCGGGCGGTGAGCCGCTCGGCGGCGCTCTCCCGGTAGTAGTAGCCCTGGTTGTCGCGGTAGCGGCCGCCGCACGGCCAGCCCTCGGCGTCCAGGTGGACGATGCTGTTCTGCTGGTGCGCCTCCAGGGCGATGCCGCCCCGGCCGTCCAGCCAGAGGATGGGCAGCACGACCGCGTCCAGGTAGCGCAGGAACCATTCGGCCGCGACGGTCCGCACCGGTCGGCCGCAGCGTCCGGCCAGCGCCCGCAGCAGGTCGCCGAGCCGGGAGGGCACGGTGTCGCCGGTGCCCAGCGGCTGTTCGGCGACCAGTCCGGCGACGCACAGCGCGCGCTCGGCGGGGGCGAAGGGCTGGGCTCGCAGCACGGTGTCCAGGCCGCCGGGGTCGCCGAGGTCGGGGTGGTCGACGCCGATCCAGGCCGGGTCGCGGACGATGTCGAAGCCGGGGTGGGCGGCCCGCCACTCGGCGGCCAGTCCGCTCTCCAGCAGCCGGTGCATCTCCAGGCCCCGGTGCAGTTCCTTGCGCAGGTTCTCCCGGCGGGAGTTGGTGATCCGCAGGCCGAGCGAGAGCTTGAGCATCCACGGGGTGCCCGGCCGGTAGACGGTGCGCACCGAGGAGGTGGGGTACCAGGGCTCGCCGGCCGGGCCGAGGTCGTGCAGCAGCCCGTCCGCGAGGAGCGCGGCGACGGCCGGGCGGTGGGCGAGTTCGCGGGCCTGCCAGGGGTGCAGCGGCAGGGCGGCGGTGCCGGGCGGCAGCGCCGGGCCGCCGTCGAACAGGCCTGCGGTGAGCCGCTCGGCGCTCTCGGCGACGGCGGAGCCGGCCGCGAGCAGCGCGCGGTCCACCGCGAACCAGTGGAGCTGGAAGGAGCCGTGCAGTTCGGGCGAGTAGGCGGCGCTCTGGGCCGGGCCGAGGCCGTCGCGGCTCTTCGGGGTGGGGTGCAGCGGGTGGCCGAGCAGCAGGGACTGCTCGGCGGCGAGGAAGTGCGAGCGCTCCGGCCCGCCGGGGACGGCGCCGGTGCGGCGGTGGGCGAGGATCTCGGCGGTGCGCACGACCGAGTCGGCGACCCGGGCGGCGAGGTCGGCGACCTGCCCGGGGTCGGGCCGTTCGGCGGCCGCGGCGGCGAGCAGCGCGGCGGTGGTGACGGCGTCCACCGGGGCGTCGGCGGTGCCCTCGCCGGCCGCGAGGGTGGCGGGCCCGAAGCGGTGCCAGCCGCCCGGTGACCAGTAGCGGACCGGGACGGTGAGCCTGGCGGCGCCGCCGAGGACGGCGATCCGCAGCCGGCCGTCCGGCCCGGGCCGGGCCCCGGTCTCCCGCGTCCAGCAGCGCAGCAGGGCCTCCAGGCCGGCCTGCTCGGCGGCGACGGTCGGGTCGGGGTCCAGCAGCAGGTCGTGTCCGACGGGCCGTTCCGCGGCGGGCGGCGGCACTACGGGCGGGGCTCCGGTGAGGGCGGCGGTGCTCAAGGCTGCTCCTTGGGGCGCGTGGGGGTGCTGACGCGCACTGTGGTGGAGGGGTCGGCGGGCGCTCGCACCGTCGCGTCAGGTAAGGGTTACCTATCCGTGATGGGTGATCACAAGGACTGCTCACTCGTCCGGGTGAAGATCTCGGATTGTCCGCTTCCGGGGCCGGACGCCCTGCTGCATCCTCGGACCGACCCGGCCCGGGTCACGGATCGGAGATCTCCCGGCGGCCGCGGAACCCGGGGGGCGGGCACCGCCGTCCTCGTCCCCGATGGAAGACTCCAGGGCGGCGGTCCGTCGCCGCACGAATCGGCCGGGTACCCACCACCCGGAAGTGGAACCGCCGGCCGCGGCACCACCCGGGCACACGGCACCGCCCGGCACCGAACCACCGAGCACAGGGGGAAACGCACAGATGGCAACGATCCACCGGTCGGCGCTGGCCGCCGCCCTGGCCGCGGGCACCCTGCTCGCCGTGAGCGCCTGCGGGCCGGACGGCCCGCCGGGCGGCACGAACAGCCCCGAGCCGCCGCCCGCCTCGACGTCCGGCCAGGCCGCGGGCCCAGGCGCGGGCGGCGTGATCGGCGGGATCACCCTCCCGTCCGGGCTGCCGACCAGCCTGCTGGAGGGACTGCCCAAGAGCTGGGACGACCTGAAGAAGTGGAAGTTCGAGGACTGGGACAAGTGGGCGTCCAAGCACGTCTTCAACAACCCGGTGGTGAAGGACTTCTGGGACCCGGACAAGATGGGCGACTCCAAGCCCGCCGACCCGGCCCCGCCCGCCGCCAAGCCGGCGCCCGCCACGCCCAAGCCGGCCACCGACGACGGCGTGACCGACCCCGAGCCTCCGGCGGTCAAGGCCGTGGCGGTGCCCCGTCCGTACACCAAGCAGCCCTCCGGCAAGGTGTTCTTCTCCGCCCAGGGCGGCCGCGGCAACTGCTCGGCGACGGTGATCGCCGACCCCCAGCACCCGGGCAAGAGCAACCTGGTCTGGACGGCCGGCCACTGCGTGCACGAGGGCAAGGGCGGCAACTTCTACAAGGACCTGGTCTTCGTGCCCGCCTACAACAACTCGGGCGCCTCCAGCGGCGGCAAGCGGGCCCCGCTGTCCGAGCTGGCCCCGCTCGGCACCTGGTGGGCCGACCAGGTCACCACCTCGCCGCAGTGGATG
Source organism: Kitasatospora sp. NPDC056651 (assembly GCF_042792155.1). Classification (NCBI taxonomy): domain Bacteria; kingdom Bacillati; phylum Actinomycetota; class Actinomycetes; order Kitasatosporales; family Streptomycetaceae; genus Kitasatospora; species Kitasatospora sp. NPDC056651. The sequence continues at coordinate 59,717 of NZ_JBHTWX010000011.1, forward strand.
GTCGAGGGCGGCGGCACCGGCGACGCCGCCAACCAGTACGACTTCGCGGTCATGCGCGTGCGCAACCAGAACGACACCGGCAAGTCCCTGGAGGAGACCGTCGGTTCGGCCGTCCCCGTCTGGTTCGACGCGCCGCGCGAGCAGCTCAAGGTCACCGCCACCGGCTACCCGCTCACCAAGCCGTTCGACGGCCAGGAGCTGTACAAGTGCGACGGCGGCAAGCCCACCCGGCTCTCCTTCGACGCCAAGCGCCCGACCATGCTGACCATCGGCTGCACCATGACCCAGGGCTCCAGCGGCGGCGGCTGGTTCGCCACCATGCCGGACGGGCGGACCGCCCTGGTCAGCAACACCTCGATCGGCACCCAGGAGCACACCTCGCTGAGCGGCCCGTACCTGGAGGCGGTCGCCAAGCAGGCGCTGGACTGGATCTCCAAGAAGTAGCGGCCGCCACGGGGGCGGTATTGAACCACCAGCACAGCACGGGGGACGATCCAGCATGCCGAGAACCACCAGCCGGGCCGCGGCGGGCGCCGCCGCGCTGCTCGCCGCACTCGCCCTGGGCGCGTCCGGGTGCGGCCCGGCCGGCCCGGCCCGGCCCGCCGCCCCTCCCCCCGCCCTGCCCACGTCCGCGCCCACCAGCCTGGGCGACCTGAGCGGCTGGAAGGTGGAGGACTGGGCCCGCTACGTCGCCGACAGCGGCTTCCCGGGCGGCGCGGCGGCCGGCTCCTGGACGGCGGCCCGGATGGACGCGGCCAAGCCCCGCCCCACCCCGGAGTACTCGCTGACCGCCCCCGCCGCGGACGGCGTCGAGCGGGACGCCCCGCCCGCCGCCGTCCCGGCCCAGCCGCTGCCGCACCCGTACGGCCCGGCCGGGGCGGTGGTCGGCCGGCTCTTCATGACCACCCCGCAGGGCGACGCGGCCTGCTCCGCCACCGTGGTCTCCGACCCGGCCAACCCCGGCCGCAGCAACCTCGTCTACACCGCCGCGCACTGCCTGCACGACGGCAGGGGCGGCGGCTGGCTGAAGGGCCTGGTCTTCGTGCCCGGCTTCAACCGGGACGGCCGGGCGGCCCACGGCAAGCCCTACCCCGACCAGCAGGCCGCCCCGTACGGCCGGTGGGCGGCGGTGCGCGCGCTGGTCTCGCCGACCTGGCTCCAGGAGGGCGGTGTCGGCGCCCACGACCAGTACGACTACGGCATCCTCCGGGTGCGCGGCGAGGACGACTCCGACAGGTCCCTGGAGGAGGCGGTCGGCGGCTCGGTCCCGATCTGGTTCAACGCCCCGCGCGACCGGATCACCGCGGTCGCCGCCTACGGCTACCCGGCCGAGCGGCCGTTCGACGGCATGGAACTCGAACACTGCGACTCCCCGGTCGCACCGGGGCGGCTGTCCTTCGACCCGGCCCGCCCGCCGCTGTACGTGCTCGGCTGCACCATGACGGCCGGTTCCAGCGGCGGCGGCTGGTTCGTCGTCAGGGACGGCAAGCCCAACCTGATCAGCGTCGGCGCGGTCGGCAACCGCAACCCGGCCGGCTACCAGGCGGGCCCCTCGCTCCAGGACCAGGCGAAGCAGGCCTTCGACTACTTCGCCAAGAACGTCCGGTAGGAACGGCGCGAGGGGCCCCGGGACGGCGGATCCGTCCCGGGGCCCCTCGCGTACGCCGCGGCTCAGCCCTGGAGGGCCACCGCGAAGTACTCCAGCTCGGCGGCCAGCTCGGCCGGCACCTTGGCGTGCACCAGGGTGCCCTCACCGGTGTGCTCGGTGGAGAGCAGCTCCCCCTCGGCGTGCACCCGGGAGACCAGCGCGCCCTGGGTGTAGGGCACCAGGGCCCGCACCTCGACCGCCGGCCGCGGCAGCTCGTCGTCGATGAGCTTCAGCAGCTCGTCGATGCCGGCGCCGCTGCGGGCCGACACCACGATGGCGTGCGGCTCGCGGCGCAGCAGGCGCTGGAGCACGTGCGGATCGGCGGCGTCCGCCTTGTTGATCACCACGATCTCCGGCACGTTCTGCGCGTCGACCGAGACGATGACCTCGCGGACGGCGGCCAGCTGCGTCTCCGGCTCGGGGTGCGAGCCGTCCACCACGTGCAGGATGAGGTCCGCGTCGGCGACCTCCTCCATGGTCGAGCGGAAGGCCTCGACCAGGTGGTGCGGCAGGTGCCGGACGAAGCCGACGGTGTCGGCCAGGGTGTACAGCCGCCCGCTCGGGGTCTCGGCCCGGCGGACCGTCGGGTCCAGGGTGGCGAACAGCGAGTTCTCCACCAGCACGCCGGCGCCGGTGAGCCGGTTGAGCAGGGAGGACTTGCCGGCGTTGGTGTACCCGGCGATGGCCACCGACGGCACCTGGTGGCGCCTGCGCTCCTGGCGCTTGGTGTCGCGGCCCTTTTTCATGTCGGCGATCTCCTTGCGGAGCTTCGCCATCTTCTCGCGGATCCGGCGCCGGTCGGTCTCGATCTTGGTCTCACCGGGACCACGGGTGGCCATGCCGCCGCCCGAGGAGCCGGAGCCACCGCCACCCATCTGCCGGGACAGCGACTGGCCCCAGCCGCGCAGGCGCGGCAGCATGTACTGCATCTGCGCGAGCGAGACCTGCGCCTTGCCCTCCCGGGACTTGGCGTGCTGGGCGAAGATGTCCAGGATCAGGGCCGTCCGGTCGACGACCTTGACCTTGACCACGTCCTCCAGGTGGATCAGCTGGCCCGGGGTGAGCTCACCGTCGCAGACCACGGTGTCGGCGCCGGTGGCGGCGACGATGTCGCGCAGCTCCTTCGCCTTGCCGGAGCCGATGTAGGTGGCCGCGTCGGGCTTGTCGCGGCGCTGGATGACGCCGTCCAGCACCTGGGAGCCGGCCGTCTCGGCGAGCGCGGCGAGCTCGGCCATCGAGTTCTCCGCCTCCTCCAGGGTGCCGTCCGTCCAGACGCCGACGAGCACCACGCGCTCCAGGCGGAGCTGGCGGTACTCGACCTCGGTGACGTCCTCGAGTTCGGTGGAGAGGCCGGCGACCCGGCGCAGGGCGGCGCGCTCGCTGCGGTCGTACTGGTCGCCGTCGTAGTGGTGGCCGAGGTCCTCGTCGATGGCCGCGAGGTCCTCGTCCATGAGGGCTTCCGCCCGCAGACCGTCGAGGCGGCGCGGAGCGTCGGCGTGGTCGCGGGTGTCGAACGTGGAGGTCATTCTGTCCTTTGGCTCGCTGGTACGGGTGGCCTTCGGGGGGCCGCGTCGGCGGTCCCGTACGGAGTCTGCCCAGCTGCCGCCCCGGCTACCGTCCGGGCGGGGTGAGCTACCCCTCAGGTCCCCGGCTGCCGACCGGGCTCCTGTGCCCGGAGAACGCCGTGGACCGGCCGTGAATTCCCCATGATGGTCGCACGCCCGGCGCGGGCCGGTCATCCCCATTTCCCCCGGGGCGCCGCCGCTACGCCCGCTCCGGGGCCTGCGGGCGGCTCACGTCGTACACCCCGGAGACCCTGAGCACCGCCCGCATCAGCACCGGCAGCACGGCCGGCTCGGGCAGTTCGACGGTGTAGGTGTGCCGGACCCGGGACTCCTGCGGCGGCTCGACCTCGGCCGAGACGATGCCGACGCCCGCGCCGGAGATCGCCGCGGTGAGGTCGGCGAGCAGCCGCGGCCGGTTCAGCGCCTCGGCCCGCAGGGTGGCCCGGTACCCGGCCGCCGGCGCGCCCTCCGGCTGCCAGTGGACCTCCAGCTCGGGCCGCCCGTCCGCGCGCATCCGCTCCCCCGCCGGACAGCCGGTGCGGTGCACCGCGACCGCCGCTCCGCCGCGGATCGGGTAGCCGGCCACCTCGTCCGGCGGCACCGGGGTGCAGCAGCGTGCCAGCCGGACCGGTGCCCCGGGCCGTCCGGCCACCGCGACCGGGGCGGTCCCCCGCTCGGCGGCCGGGCGGCCGGGCGGGGCGGGCTGGCCGCCGGCCGGGCCGGTGCGGACCGCGGGCTGCCGGGCCGGGTGGTCGGCCAGCCAGCGTTCGATGGCCAGCCGGGCGGCGGGGGTGCGGGCGTGCGCCAGCCACTCGGGGTCGGGGCCGGAGGGCGGTCCGCCGCCGGCCGGGAGGGTCTCGGTGAGCACCGCGATCAGGTCGCCGTCCGCCAGCACGGTGGACAGCGCGGTGAGCCGCCCGTTGACCCGCGCGCCGATGCACCGGTGGCCGGTCTCCTCGCCGAGCAGGTAGGCCGCGTCCACGCAGGTGGCGCCGGCCCTCAGCTGAAGCGTTTCGCCGCTCTCCGTCACCACGGTGATCTCGCGGTCCCCGGCCAGGTCGGCGGTGAGCGCGGACCAGAAGGCGTCCGGGTCGGGCGTCTCCTGCTGCCACTCCAGCAGCCGGCTGAGCCAGCCCGGCCGGGCCGGGTCGGTGCGGTCCAGTTCGTCGGTGTCCTGGACGGCGCCCGCCCGGGTCGGGTCGCCGAGCGCCACCACCCCGGTCTCGGCCACCTCGTGCATCCGCCGGGTGCGGACCAGCACCTCGACCACCGCGCCGCCGCTGAGCGCCACGGCGGTGTGCAGCGACTGGTAGAGGTTGAACTTGGGCGCGGCCACGAAGTCCTTGAACTCCCCGGGCAGCGGCGTCCAGCAGGTGTGCAGCTCGCCGAGCACGGCGTAGCAGTCGGCGTTCTCCTCGACCACCACCAGCAGCCGCCCGTAGTCGGCCGGCCGCGGCGCCTGCGGCCGCCCGTCCGGCCCGGGCACGTCGCCCCGCCGCAGCAGCACCCGGTGCAGCGAGACGCAGTGGCGGGGCCGCACCGTCACCTCGGCGGCCACCCCGGCCTCGGCCAGCTGCCGGGCGAGCCGGTGGGCGAAGGGCTCCAGCAGGGTGTCCGGCTCGGCCTCGTGACCGGCCATCAGGGCGCGGGTGCTGGCGTACTCCTCGGGGTGCAGGGTGGCGAAGACGATGTCCTCCAGCTCCGCCTTGAGCACCTGGATGCCGAGCCGCTCGGCCAGCGGGATCAGCACGTCCCGGGTGACCTTGGCGATCCGCACCTGGCTGGCCGGCTTCATGTGCCGGATGGTGCGCATGTTGTGCAGCCGGTCGGCCAGCTTGATCACCATCACCCGGACGTCGTCCCCGGTGGCGACCAGCATCTTGCGGAAGGTCTCGGCCTCGGCGGCGGCGCCGAAGTCGACCTTCTCCAGCTTCGTCACCCCGTCGACCAGGTAGGCGACTTCGGGGCCGAACCCGGCGCCCACCTGGTCCAGCGTCAACTCGGTGTCCTCGACGGTGTCGTGGAGCAGCGAGGCGACCAGGGTCGTGGTCCCGGCGCCGAGTTGGGCCAGGATCATGGTGACAGCCAGCGGGTGGGTGATGTACGGCTCGCCGCTCTTGCGCTTCTGGCCGCGGTGGCTGGCCTCGGCGAGCCGGTACGCCCGGGCGAGCAGGCCGAGGTCGCCCTGCGGGTGGTGCCGACGGTGGACCCGGACGAGGGGTTCCAGGGCGTCCGGCACGGGCGGCCGGCCGGTGGCGAGGAGGGCGGCCCGCCCGGCCCGGCCGAGGGCGGCCCGCCCGAGTTCCCCGAGGGGCCGCCTGGCCCCGGCCTGCCGCACGGTCGTCGGCTGCCCCGTCACGGGCTGCCCGGCTTGTCGCATCCCCTCCAAGGGACTATCAACCCGCTGGTCCATGCCATAGAGCACACCACGTTCCACGGCGAATTGCGCCCCCTTCGCGGACGGCATCACCCGATCAGGGGGATTCGCCACCGCACGAAATGGGCAAACCGGGCTGTCCTTCTCAGCGCACCGGCCTCACCGGCCCCACCCGCCTCAGCGCGCCGACTCCCACCAGCGCCCGTCCAGCCGCCCCTCGGCCACGATCACCGCCGGCCCGGTCATCTCCACGCGCCCGTCCGGGTGCTCGGTGATGACCAGTCGCCCGCCCAGCACGTCCACGGTGTACGCGACCGCCTCACCGGTGACCGCCGGGTCGGCGCCGTCCCGGCGGATGGCCGCCACCGCGACGGCACAGGCGCCGGTGCCGCAGGAACGGGTCTCGCCCGAGCCGCGCTCGTGCACCCGCATCGCGACGTGCCGCGGCCCGCGGTCCACCACGAACTCGACGTTGACGCCCTCCGGGTAGGCGCTCGCGGGGCTGGTGAGCGGCGCGGCGAACAGGTCCCCGGCGTGGTCCAGGCTCTCCACGAAGGCCACCGCGTGCGGGTTGCCCATGTTGACGTTCAGCGCGGGCCAGCTCCGCCCGCCGACCGCGACCTCGATGCCGTCCGGCCCGGGCAGCCGGGCCCGGCCCATGTCGATGGTGACGTCGCCGGGCGTGCCGTCCTCGGCGGCCTCGGAGACCCTCGCGGTGAGCACCCCGGAGCGGGTGGCGACGGCCAGCTCGCCGGGCTCGGCCAGGCCGGCCTCGACCAGGAAGCGGGCGAAGACCCGAAGGCCGTTGCCGCACATCTCGGCGATGCTGCCGTCCGAGTTGCGGTAGTCCATGAACCACTCGGCCCGGTCGGCCATCCCGGCGGCGGCCGGGTCGGCGGCGGCCCGCACCACGCGCAGCAGCCCGTCCCCGCCGAGGCCGGCCCGCCGGTCGCACAGCGCGGCGACGGTCTCGGGACCGATCTCCAGGGCGCCGTCCGGGTCCGGGACGATGACGAAGTCGTTCTGGGTGCCGTGCCCCTTGAAGAAGGGGATGCCGCCCTGCTGGGGAGAGGAAGTGCTCACCCTCCCGATGGTACTGAGCCTCCGGAACGGGCTCAGCGCAGGTAGGCGACCCGCCAGACGGCGAGCGCGCAGGCCACCACCGCGATCAGGGTGTAGACCGCGATCGCCTTCCAGCCGGCCCGCTGCCCGGAACCCCGGCGCGGCAGTCCCGGCCACTTGTAGCCGGCGTGCCGGGCGGCCATCGCACCCCAACCCATCGAGGCGGCGGTGAGCAGCAGCCCGAGCATCCCGACCATGGTGGCGCGCGCCCCGGCCGAGCCGAAGGCGAGCGGGAAGGCGAACATCAGTGAGCCGAGGGTGCCCACCAGGGCGATCGGCAGCGTCTGCCACCAGCGCAGCCGGCGCAGCGGGCGGATCTCCCGCTCGTGCACCGCGCCGCTGGGCGGGGTGCGGGTGTCCAGGGCGGGCGCCGCGACCGCGTAGGAGGTCGGCGCCTCCAGCCCGGTCAGCACGGGGAGGTCGCCCATCGTCGACTCGTCGAACTCCTCGGCCGGGGCGGTGACGCTTCCGCTCTGACCGGATTCGGGGCCGGTACCCGTCGACACGCGGCCTCCCCTGACAGTTCGACACGAGCGGACTCGCGGCCGGGCACGGTCGGCCCGTCCGGCCGACCCCTACGGCATCGATGATGGCATGTCCAGAGGGGCGTTCCTGGCCTGACCGGGGTCGACGGGTGATCCGTGGCCATCACGTGATCGGGCCGTGACCGCCGGTTGGTCCTGCACGGTCGCCTGCGCGCGCAGGTGCACCGCCGGAATGGCCAAAAACCCCTGCTACGCGGCCGGAACTCCCTGACGTCCGATCAGTTCCAGGGACCGTTCCAGCAGCTCCACCGGGTCGGTTCCGGCCGGTCGGGAGAGCCAGTGGATCCGGTCGTCACGGCGGAACCAGGACTCCTGGCGGCGGGCGAAGCGCTTGGTGGCCCGTACGGTCTCGGCCCGGGCCTCGTCCTCGGTGCACTCGCCGGCGAAGTGGTCGAGCACCTGCTGGTAGCCGAGCGCCCGGGAGGCCGTCCTCCCCTCCCGCAGCCCGGTCTTCTCCAGCTCCCGGACCTCGTCCAGCAGTCCGGCCTCCCACATCCGGTCGACCCGCAGCGTGATCCGCTCGTCCAGCTCGGGGCGCGGCACGGCGACGCCGAGCTGCACCGCGTCGTACACGGCGGTGTTGCTCGGCAGGTTGGCGGTGAACGGCTGCCCGGTGATCTCGATGACCTCCAGGGCGCGGACGATCCGCCGCCCGTTGCTCGTCAGGATCGCCTCGGCGGCCGCCGGGTCCAGCTCGGCCAGCCGCCGGTGCAGCTCGTACGGCCCGGTCTGCTCCAGTTCGGCCTCCAGCCGGGCCCGCACGGCCGGGTCGGTGCCCGGGAACTCCATCTCGTCGATCGCCGCCCGGACGTACAGCCCGGAGCCGCCGACCAGGACGGGCGTGCGCCCGGCGGCGAGCAGCCGGTCGATCTCGGCCCGGGCCAGCCGCTGGTACTCGGCGACGCTGGCGGCCTCGGTGACGTCCCAGACGTCCAGCAGGTGGTGCGGCACTCCGCCGCGCTCGGCCGTGGTGAGCTTCGCGGTGCCGATGTCCATGCCCCGGTACAGCTGCATCGAGTCGGTGTTGATCACCTCGCCGTCGAGGCTGCGGGCGATGGCGACGGCCAGGTCGGACTTGCCGGCGGCGGTCGCGCCGACGACGCAGACCACTCGGGAAGGGGCGACACGCGGGGTACTGGAGCTGCTCACCGCTCCAGTCTCGCAAAACCGGCCGCGCGCCGGGGACCGGGCTGCCGCTCTCCCCGGACTGCGCGACCATATGACTGTCCCCGGGACCGTTTCCGGCTGTTTCCCCAGTCGATTCCGCTTTGCGAACGCTTTGCCGGGCGCGGACGTTGTGCAGGAGACGGGGATGGACGGACGACAGGGAAGGGTGAGACCGCCATGGGTCTGATGGACAACCTCAAGGGCAAGGCCGAGGAGCTCAAGGACAAGGCCAGCGAGTTCGCCGGCAAGCACAGCGACCAGATCGAGAAGGCCGTGGACAAGGCCGGCGACGCGATCGACAAGGCCACCAAGGGCAAGTACAGCGACAAGATCGAGCAGGGCACCGGCAAGGCCAAGGGCGCGGTCGGCGACTTCGCCCACAAGCCGAAGCCCGAGGACGGGGACGGGGGCCCGGAGGGCCAGGGCCCGCAGGCCTGAGGACCCGGCTCCGGGCTCGGTTCCGGACTCAGCTCCAGGACGCCACGAAGTAGCCGACCCCGTACGGCGCGTCCTGGTAGCCCAGCCGTCCGGTGAGGCCGGCGCCCCGCGCGGCGCCGGCCAGCACCTGCCAGGGCGCCCGGCCGTCGGCCTTGAGCTCGGCGGCGAGCGCCGGGTCCAGGGCGGCCAGCGCCGGCAGGTCGGCCGCGCCGAGGGCGGCGGCCAGCGCGGCGTCGAAGCCCTCCGCCCGCTCGTCCAGGTAGCCGGGCGCCTTCACCGAGCGGCAGGCGCTGCCGTCGCCGACCACCAGCAGGGCGACCCGGTCGGCGAGACCGGCCAGGCCCTGGCCGAGGCCGAGCATCCGGTCGGCCGGGGCGTCGGCGGGCACCGCGCAGGCGTGCGTCGGCAGGGTCACCCCGGCACGCTCCAGCAGCCAGGCGCCGACGGTCAGCGAGGGCGCCAGCTCCGGCCCCTCGACCCGCTCACCGGGCAGCTTGGCGACCAGCGGCACCCCGTAGCGGTGGAAGGAGCCGGCCCCGCCCTCGGTCCACACCTCGGCCGCCGGCCCGGTGCCGACCACCACGACCAGCTGCGGCCCGGCCGCGACCAGCGCCGCCAGCGCCTCGTCGCAGGCGGCCCGCAGCCCGTCCAGCTCGGCCGCCGCCCCGGCGGCGACCTCGGGGACGAGCAGCGGCGGACAGGGGCACACGGCGGCGGCTACCAGCATGTGGATCACTTTAGGCCCTGTCCTCGGACGAGCGTCCGCAGGGCGACGCGGGACGTCCGGGGACGGGGCCCCGGCCGGGAACGCGCGGCGGCCCGGCCGGAGCTCGGGTGCTCCCGCCGGGCCGCCGTCACGGCACGCGCGTCAGTCGCCGCAGCAGGCCCCGCCCGCGGGCGCGGCGAGCGGCAGCTCGGCCGGGGCGCCGATCTTCGGCAGGCCGAGCAGCACTCCGGCCGGCTTGGCGGCGGGCTCGGCCTGGCGCTTCTCCCAGGCGTCGCCGGCCCGGGTGCGGCGCACCGCGAGCGTCGGGCCCTCGGCGAGCAGGTGGTGCGGGGCGGCGTAGGTGATCTCGACGGTCACCATGTCGCCCGGGCGCACCGGCTCCTCGGGCTTGGTGAAGTGGACCAGGCGGTTGTCGGGGGCGCGCCCGGACAGCCGCCGGGTCACGTCGTCCTTCTTGCCCTCGCCCTCGGCGACCAGGATCTCCAGGGTGCGGCCGACCTGCTTCTTGTTCTCGTCCCAGGAGATCTCCTCCTGGAGGGCGATCAGCCGGTCGTAGCGGGCCTGCACGACCTCCTTCGGCACCTGGTCCTCCATCTCCGCCGCCGGGGTGCCGGGGCGCTTGGAGTACTGGAAGGTGAAGGCGTTGGTGAAGCGGGCCTCGCGGACGGTGTGCATCGTCTCCTCGAAGTCCTCCTCGGTCTCGCCGGGGAAGCCCACGATGATGTCGGTGGAGATGGCCGCGTCCGGCATCGCCTCGCGGACCTTCCGGATGATCCCGAGGAAACGCTCCTGCCGGTAGGAGCGGCGCATCGCCTTGAGCACCCGGTCCGAGCCGGACTGCAGCGGCATGTGCAGCTGGTGCATCACGTTCGGGGTCTCGGCCATCGCGGCGATCACGTCGTCGGTGAAGTCGCGCGGGTGCGGCGAGGTGAAGCGGATCCGCTCCAGGCCCTCGATCCGGCCGGCGGCGCGCAGCAGCTTGGAGAAGGCCTCGCGGTCGCCCAGGTCGGAGCCGTAGGCGTTGACGTTCTGGCCGAGCAGGGTCACCTCGATGACGCCCTCGTCCACCAGCGCCTCGATCTCGGCGAGGACGTCGCCGGGGCGGCGGTCCTCCTCCTTGCCGCGCAGCGCGGGGACGATGCAGAAGGTGCAGGTGTTGTTGCAGCCGACCGAGATGGCGACCCAGGCCGCGTACGCGGACTCGCGGCGGGTCGGCAGGGTGGAGGGGAAGGTCTCCAGCGACTCCAGGATCTCGACCTGGGCCTCGCGCTCGACGGCGGCCCGCTCCAGCAGCGCCGGCAGGTGGCCGATGTTGTGGGTGCCGAAGACCACGTCGACCCAGGGGGCGCGCTTGACGATGGTCTCGCGGTCCTTCTGCGCCAGGCAGCCGCCGACGGCGATCTGCATGCCCCGGTGGCGGGTCTTGACCGGCGCGAGCTGGCCGAGGTTGCCGTACAGCTTGTTGTCGGCGTTCTCGCGCACCGCGCAGGTGTTGAACACCACCAGGTCCGGGTCGCCCTCGGGCCCGGCCTTGACGTAGCCCGCGTCCTCCAGCAGGCCGGACAGCCGCTCGGAGTCGTGGACGTTCATCTGACAGCCGTGCGTGACGACCTTGTAGCTCTTCAATCCGCTCTCACCGCTCACCAGACCAGGGTACGGGCAGCCGCGAAGCGCTTTTCCCTGAGCTTCCCCCCGGCTTCACCGCCGCTTCCCCGGCCGCCGCCGGTGCTTCCCCGGCCGCCGCCGGTGCTTCCGCGCCCCGCTGCCACTCCCGTTCGGCCGGAGCGCCTGGCAGTATCCCCTCATGACCCCCACCACCCCGTCCCCTCTCGGCGCCGCCGTCCGCACCGCGGCCCGCAGCCCGCTGTGGCGGACGGTGCTGGTGCTGGTGCTGCTGGTCGCCGGGCTGGGCGGCTGGTGGCTGTCGGCCGGCCGTTCGCCCGGGTACCCGCGCGGCGAGGTCCGCTTCGCCACCGGGGTGCAGCGCGGCGTCTACGACCGGTACGGGCAGCTGCTCCAGGCCCACGTCTCCCGGACGATGCCGGGGGTGCGGCTGGCCCTGGACAACTCGGAGGGCTCGGTGGACAACGTCGCCCGGGTGCTCCACGGCCAGGACACCTTCGCGATCGCCACCGCCGACGCGGTCGCCGACTACCAGGGCGCCGACAAGGACAGGCTGCGGGCGATCGCCCGGCTGTACGACGACTACCTGCAACTGGTCGTCCCGGCCTCCTCCCCGGTGCGCCGCACCGCCGACCTCAAGGGCCTGCGGGTCGGCGTCGGCCTGCCCCAGTCCGGGGTGAACCTGGTGACCAAGCGGCTGCTGGCCGCGGCCGGGCTGGACCCGGACCACGACATCGTGCCGGTCTCGGCCGGCATCGGCGACGCCGCCGACCAGCTGCGCGAGCACAAGCTGGACGCCTTCTTCTGGTCCGGCGGCCTGCCCACCAGCGCACTCACCGACCTCTCCGAGCACATCCCGATGCGGATCGTGCCGCTGAGCGACCTCGCCGAAGCCCTGCACAAGGCCGAGGGCGGCGGCGCCGACGCCTACCGGGCGGCCACCATCCCCAAGGGCACCTACCCGGCGGCCGAGCCGAAGGACGCCGTCGCCACGGTGGCCGTGCCCAACCTGCTGATCACCCGGGACGACGCCGACCCGGGCCTGGTCGAGGGCATGACCCGCGCGGTGATCGACAGCCGGGACCAGATCGGCGCCCAGGTGCACGCCGCCCAGCTGGTCGACCTGCGCACCGCCGTCTACACCGACCCGCTCCCGCTGCACACCGGCGCGGCGCGCTACTACCGCTCGGTGAAGCCCTGAGGGCCGTCGGCTCTCCAGCCGCCGGCTCTCCGACTGCCGGCTCTCCGGCCGTCAGCTCTCCGGCCGCGGCACCGCCAGGGTCACCGCGAGCCCGGTCGGCTTGACCGGCGCGAAGCCGAGCGAGCCGCCGCCGGCCGCCAGCAGGGTGCGGGCGATGGACAGTCCGAGCCCCGAGCCGTCCACGTTCTGGTGCCGCGCGCTGCGCCAGAACCGGTCCCCGGCCCGGGACAGCTCGTCCTCGGTCAGGCCGGGACCGGCGTCGGCGACGGTCACCGAGACCTCGTCCCGGCGCACCGCGACCCGCAGCCGCACCTCGCTGCCGGCCGGGCCGAACTTGAGCGCGTTGTCCAGCACCGCGTCCAGCGCCGAGCCGAAGCCGATCGGGTCGGCCATCCCGATCGCGAGCGCCGGGCCGTCCCAGCGCAGCCCGATCCCGCGCTGCTCGGCCACCGGCCGCCAGGCGTCCACCCGGGCCAGGGTGAGCTCGGCCAGGTCGGTGCGCTCCGGTTCGGGGCGGGCGTGCTCGGCGGTGGCCAGTCCGAGCAGGTCGTCCAGCACCCGGGCCAGCCGGACGCCCTCCTCCCGAACGCCGCTGAGCTCCTCCTCGTGGCCCTCGGGCAGTTCCAGGCCGAGCACCTCGACCCGCAGCAGCAGCGCCGACAGCGGGTTGCGCAGCTGGTGCGAGGCGTCCGCGACGAAGGCCTTCTGCTGGTCCATGGCGAGCACCACGTGGTCCGCCATCTCGTTGAACGAGCGGGCCAGCCGCTGGAGTTCGGGCGGGCCGCCGCCGGGGGCGACCCGGGCGGCCATCCGGCCGGTGGCGATGTCGTGGGTGGCCCGGTCCAGGGTGCGCACCGGGCGCAGCACCCACTCGGTGAGCCGGACGGCGAGCAGCACGGCGACGATCATCGCGGCGGCCTCGCCCGCGCCGATCACCAGCCACTTGTGCAGCACCCGGGTGCGCAGCGCCCCGGTCGGGGACTCGCTCAGCACCACCGCGACCACGTCGCCGTCGCGCACCACCGGGGCGGCGACGGTGATCGTCCGGTCCGGCGTCCACGGCCAGACCTGCGGCGGGTTGTGGCTGCGCCGCCCGTCCAGCGCCTCCTGGAAGGCCTGGGCGCCCCAGCCCTCGTCGGGCACCCGCCAGTCCTCGGGGGCGGAGGAGATCGGCAGGCCGTCGCGCTGGAAGATGCCGAGGCGCACGCCGTACAGGTCGTGGTAGCGGCGGACCTCGGCGTCGATCGCGTGCCGGCGGCCGAGGTCGCCGGGGGCGGGCTCCGGGTCGCCCTTGCGCGCCGAGTCGGCGGCCCCGGAGGTGGGCAGGTCCTGGGCGAAGCGGGCCGCGTCGTCGAGCCGGTCGACGACCACCCGGCTCTGCTCGGCCGCCGCGACCGCCGCCGCGAGCGGCAGCCCCAGGGCGGCCAGGACGCAGAGCATGAGGGCGATCAGGATGCCGAGCAGGCGGGTGCGCACGTGCGGTCAGCGCTCCGCGGGGGCGGACGGGGTCTCGTCGGCCGCGGGGCCGTCCGGGATCAGCCGGTAGCCGACGCCGCGCACGGCCTCGACCAGCCCGGGCAGCGCCAGCTTGTTGCGCAGCGAGCCGATGTGCACCTCCAGGGTGCGCCCGTTGCCCTCCCAGCCGCTGCGCCAGACCTCGCTGAAGATCTGCTCGCGCCGGTAGACCACGCCGGGGCTCTGGGCGAGCAGCGCGAGCAGGTCGAACTCCTTGCGGGTGAGCGGCACGTCGCGGCCGTCCACGCTGACCCGGCGGCGTTCCCGGTCGATCCGGATGCCGCGGGACTCCAGCGGGCCGCGCTGGCGCGGCACGGTGTCGGGCGCGGGTGCGGGCACCGCGGCGGGGGCGGCGCCGCGGCGGGCCACGGCGTGGATGCGGGCGAGCAGTTCGCCCATGTCGTACGGCTTGGTGACGTAGTCGTCGGCGCCCAGGTTGAGCCCGTGGATCCGGGAGCGGACGTCGGCGCGGGCGGTGACCATGATCACCGGCACGCCGCTGCCGGCCCTGATCCGGCTGCACACCTCGAAACCGTCGCGGTCGGGCAGCCCGAGGTCGAGCAGCACCACGCGGTACGGCTCGTTGCCGTCCGGCACGAGGGCGTCCAGCGCCTCGTGCCCGCTGCGGGCGTGCCGGACCTGGAAGCCGTGCCGACCGAGCACCGCGACCAGCGCGGCGGCCACGCGTTCGTCGTCCTCGACGAGCAGCAGTCGCATCCTGTTCTCCTCCTTCCCCCACGTGATCGCCGGTGATCACCCGACCGATCGGTCAGGTGCCGGTCCTGCGCAGTATGGGCCAGTGAACGGCCCGGCGCCAGGCTCGACCGCGCTCCGGGCCCGTGGGGGACGGGGAGCACCGGAGCGGTTTCCGCTGTGACATGCCCCGTGGGCGCCCGCGCGAACGGCGCGTGGGCGGCGTGTGGCCGTTTCGTGATCCTCAAGTTCCGCTCAGATCGGCTGACGGCGAACCGTCATGGCTCCTAAGGTCGGCCCACCGGGGGCTGCGGCTCCGCCGGCCGCGGCCCCCGGATTCGCACCACCGTTGCCCCACAAGGAAGTTGAGACTTCTCGGGCACCATTCGACGACAGAGGGAGCAGGCGCGATGACCGAGAGCCCCGTCGAGGACTCCACCCCCGCAGCCGCCCCGCTGGTCGTGCTGAACAACGTCAACAAGCACTACGGCGCGCTGCACGTGCTGCAGGACATCGACCTGGAGATCGCCCAGGGCGAGGTGGTCGTGCTGATCGGCCCGTCCGGTTCGGGCAAGTCCACGCTCTGCCGGACCATCAACCGGCTGGAGACGATCGACTCCGGCGCGATCACCATCGACGGCCGGCCGCTGCCCGCCGAGGGCAAGGAGCTGGCCCGGCTGCGCGCCGAGGTCGGCATGGTGTTCCAGAGCTTCAACCTGTTCGCGCACAAGACCGTGCTGGAGAACGTGGTCATCGGCCAGGTGAAGGTGCGCAAGGTGCCCCGCCCGGAGGCCGAGAAGACCGCCCGGGAGCTGCTGCAGCGGGTCGGCGTCGGCGCACAGGCGGACAAGTACCCGGCCCAGCTCTCCGGCGGCCAGCAGCAGCGCGTGGCGATCGCCCGGGCGCTGGCGATGAAGCCCAAGGTGATGCTCTTCGACGAGCCCACCTCGGCGCTGGACCCGGAGATGGTCAACGAGGTGCTGGAGGTCATGCGCCAACTGGCCGCCGACGGCATGACGATGGTCGTGGTCACCCACGAGATGGGCTTCGCCCGCTCCGCCGCCAACCGCGTGCTGTTCATGGCCGACGGCAGGATCGTCGAGCAGAACACCCCGGACGCCTTCTTCACCGCGCCGCGCTCCGACCGCGCCAAGGACTTCCTCTCGAAGATCCTCCACCACTGACGCTTCGAGACCGCCGGGGCCACCACCGGCAACGGCGCCGCCCGGCCCTGCCCGTGCACGACTCCCAGACTCCAGAGCCCGGTTGACGCCGGGGCCCACCCCCAGGAGAACACCCCGCATGAGGACTTCCCGCACCCTCGCCATCGCTCTCTGTGCCGTCGCGCTCACCGCCACCGCCGCCTGCGGCAAGGACGGCAAGCCCGGCGCCACCGCCGCGAGCAGCGGCGGCTCCGCCGCCCCGGCGCTGCCGGCCTACACGGTCAAGACCGACGTCAAGATCGACTCCGCGGTCCTCGCCGAGGCCAAGAAGCGCGGCCAGCTGATCATCGGCGCCAAGGCCGACCAGCCGAACCTCGGCTGGGAGGACGTCGCCAGCGGCGACCGCAGCGGCTTCGACATCGAGATCGCCAAGATGATCGCCGCCGACCTCGGCTTCAGCCCCCAGCAGATCAAGTGGCAGACCCTGGTCTCCTCGCAGCGCGAGCCGGCCATCTCCAAGGGCCAGATCGACCTCTACGTCGGCACCTACAGCATCAACGACGAGCGCAAGAAGAGCGTCTCCTTCGCCGGCCCGTACTACATCGCCGGCCAGGACCTGCTGGTGAAGGCCGACAACACCTCGATCACCGGCCCGGAGAGCACCGGCGGCAAGAACGTCTGCACCGCCACCGGCTCGACCTCGATCAAGAACATCCAGCAGTACAACCCGAAGATCACGCAGTTCGACACCTACTCGGCCTGCGTCGAGAAGCTGCTGTCCGGCGAGGTCGACGCGGTCACCACCGACGACGCGATCCTCAAGGGCTACGCCTCCAAGTACGCCCCCAAGCTCAAGGTCGTCGGCAAGCCGTTCACCAAGGAGAACTACGGCGTCGGCCTCAACAAGGACGACAAGGCGCTGCGCGACGCGATCAGCGACGCCCTCAAGGCCCACGAGGACAACGGCGACTGGAAGAAGGCGTACGACGCGACCCTGGGCGCCTCCGGCTCCGCGGCGCCGGAGGTCCCGGCCCTCGACCGCTACTGATCCGCCCGCCGCACGTCGACTTCCCGACCATGAACTGAGAGGAGGGCCGCCGGATGGGATTCCTGTTCGAGGACGACAACTTCGCGTTGTTCCGCGACGGCTTCCTACAGACGATCGAGGTGAGCGCGCTCAGCGCGCTGCTCGCCCTGCTGCTGGGCACCCTGCTGGCGGCCTTCCGGGTCTCCCCGGTCCCGGTGCTGCGCGCCTTCGGTACCGGCTGGGTGACGCTCTTCCGCAACACCCCGCTGACCCTGCTGTTCTTCGCCGTCACCTTCGGACTGCCGCCGCTGGGCGTGCACTTCAGCCACCTGGTGTTCGCGGTGCTGGCACTCGGCGGATACACCGCCTCGTTCGTCTGCGAGGTGATCCGCTCCGGCATCAACACCGTGCCGCTCGGCCAGGCGGAGGCCGCCCGCAGCCTCGGCATGACCTTCGGCCAGACCCTCACCCTGATCGTCCTGCCGCAGGCCGGCCGGACCGTCCTGGGCCCGATGAGCAGCGTGTTCATCGCCCTGCCGAGGAACTCGGCGATCGCCGGCGCGTTCAGCGTCACCGAGCTGTACAGCGCCCAGCAGACCTTCTCCGAGCGCGGCTACTCGATCTTCGCCATCTTCTTCTGGGTGGCCTGCGCCTACCTGCTGATCAGCGCGACGATCGCCACGTTCTTCCGCTTCCTGGAAACCCGACTGGCGGTGGCCCGATGAGCTTGTTCCAGCGCCAGGCCACGGCCAGCGTCCTCTACGACGCCCCCGGCCCCAGGGCCCGCGCCCGGTACCGCGTGTTCGGCGTCCTCTCCGTCCTCGCGGTCGCCGGCCTCCTCTGGTACGTCTTCAGCGCGCTCGACGAGAACGGCCAGTTCGACCCGGACCTCTGGGACGCCTTCCAGTACACCTTCGTCCAGCAGCAGATCGTGGACGGCCTGCTGTCCACTCTCAAGGCCTTCGGGCTGGCCGCGCTGCTCTCGCTCACCCTGGGCGCCCTGCTGGCGGCCGGCCAGCTCTCCGACCACCGGCCGGTCCGCTGGGCCTGCGTGGGCTTCACCCAGTTCTTCCGGGCGATGCCGCTGCTGATCCTGATCGTCGGCCTCTACTACGCCTTCTTCGCCCAGCAGCCGATGTGGGCGCTGGTGCTCGGCCTCACCCTCTACAACGGGGCGGTCCAGGCCGAGATCATCCGCAGCGGCGTCAACGCCGTCCCGCGCGGCCAGGCCGAGGCCGCGTACGGGCTGGGCATGCGCAAGACCCAGGTGCTGACGTCGATCCTGGTGCCGCAGGCCGTCCGCTCGATGCTGCCGACGATGATCGGCCAGCTGGTCGTCACCCTCAAGGACACCTCGCTCGGCTTCGTCATCACCTACCACGAGCTGCTGTTCATCGGGAAGGCCATCGCCAGCCAGCCGATCAACGCCGCGGGCTTCCCCTACATCCCGGTGGTGCTGGTGATCGGCCCGATCTACATCGCGATGTGCCTGCTGCTGACCGCGCTCGCACGCTGGATCGAGGCACGTGGCCGCCGCGGCGCGAACCGGCGCACTTCGGCTTCTGCTTGACGGGCACGCAGGTGAACTGTTGCATTGCTCTTCGTGACACCTCCCGGGAGCATCCACGCGGCATATGCGGCAGCCGTAACTGACGCCGGACCATCGACCGGTTCGTGCCCGGAGGTTCCCTCATGGACCCGGTGATCGTGGTCGGGGCCGGACCGGTCGGTCTGGCCCTGGCCCTCGCCCTGGCACGGCACGAGGTGCCGACCGTCGTCCTCGACGAAGGCTCCGGACTCTGTCCCGAAGGTCCGCGCAGCCTCGTCCTCGGCGCCGACACCGCGGCCTTCCTGACCCGGATCGGCTACCCGCGGGCCGTCTCGGACTCCGCGCTGTGGGACTCCTTCGCCGTCTGGCGGCGCCGCCAGGAGATGCTGCGGATCGACCTCACCGACTCGCCCACCTACCACCTGCCCCAGCACCGCCTCCAGCGCGGGCTGCGCGACGCGCTGACCGGCACCCCGCTGATCAGACTGGTCCCGCTCAACCGGGTGGTCGAGCTCGAACAGGACCGGGACGGCGTCAGCGTCCGCACCACCGGCACCCAGGACGGCTCCACCACCTGGTGGCGCGGCAGCCACCTGGTGGGCTGCGACGGCGCGAGATCCACCGTCCGCAAGCTCCTGAAGATCCGTTTCCCCGGCCGCCCCGCGGTCGACCGCAACGCCATCGCCACCGTCCGGGTCGACCTGCCCTTCGACGGCGCCCGGCTGCACCGCGAGCCCCCGTGGCGGGGCGACCGCGAGGCCTCCGCCCGTCCGCTGCCGGACGGCGTCTGGCGGCTCGACTGGCGGCTGCCCCCCGGTCGACCCGCCCCCACCGAGCCGGTCGACCCGCACGCCACCTGGCCCGGCATCGTCACCGGCGACACCCTGCTCACCCGGGTCACCTCCACCCTCACCGGCTGGTGCGGCGAACTGCCCCGCTTCGACCTGCTGGCCGCCGCCGACCACACCGCCCAGCAGCGCCTCGCCGCCCGCTTCCGGGTCGGCCGCTGCTTCCTGGCCGGCGACGCCGCCCACCTGCACGGCGCGCTCGGCATGCAGAACCTCCCGGACGGGCTGCGCGACGCCGACAACCTGGCCTGGCGACTCGCCCTCGCCTGGCACCTCCACTCCGGCGGTCCGCAGCCCGGCGGCTCGCTGCTGGACGGCTACGAGGCCGAGCGGCGCGGGGCGGTCGGCGCCCGGCTGCGCGCGGTCGACCAGTCCATGCCGCTGCTGCGCCCGCTGCGCGGCTGGCAGCAGACCCGGCGCTCGCTGCTGGTCGGCGGCTTCCGCAAGCACGCCCCGCTGCTCGCCGACGGCCAGCTCGGCACCGGCCGCTTCGGCGGCGCACCCGCCTACCCGACGGCGCCCGCCACCGCCCCCGGCCGGGTCCCGTTGCAGCGCGGCTCGCGCGGCACCACCTCGCTCAGCGAACTGCTGCCCGCCACCGCCCCCGGCGTGCTCGTCCCGGACCTTCCGGTGCTCGCCGACGACGGCACCCCCGACCACCTGCACGCCCGGCTCGGCGCCACCTTCCTGCTGCTGCTGGTCGCCCCCGGCACCGCCGTCTGGTCCTCCGAGCACTGGCTCGGCGCCGGTCTGATGCCCCGCCTCGCCGAGGTCGCCGCCGCCCTGCCCGTCCCGGCCGAGGTCCTGGTCACCGAGGACTACCCGGGCGCCGGACCGCACACCGTGCTGCTGATCCGCCCGGACGGCCACCTGGTCGGCGTCACCCAGGGCGCCGTGGCCGAGGAGCTGGTCACCCTCGCCGATCGCGCCCGCGGCGGCCCGGCCACCCTCGACCCGGCTCCCGACCCGGCCGACCAGCCGGCGCCCGAACAGGTGGACTCCCCCAGCCGGGGCGCGTCCTAACCGGCCACCGCCGTGGCGCGACTCTCCCGGACCACCGTCACCCGGATCTGGCCCGGGTAGGTCAGCTCGGTGGAGACCTGGCGGGCGACTTCACGGGCGATCAGCTCCGCCCCGAGGTCGTCCACCGCGTCCGGCCGGACCATCACCCGGACCTCGCGTCCCGCCTGCATCGCGTACACCTCGGCCACCCCGTCGTGCGAGCGCGCGATCTCCTCCAGCCGCGCCAGCCGCCGGACGTACAGCTCCAGCGACTCCTTGCGCGCGCCCGGCCGGCCGGCCGAGCAGCCGTCCGCGGCCTGGGTCAGCACGGCCGTCACGGTGTGGGGATCGACCTCGTTGTGATGGGCGGCGATCGCGTGCACCACCTCCGGTGACTCCCCGTACCGCCGGGCCAGCTCCGCGCCGACCGCCGCGTGGCTGCCCTCGGCCTCGTGGGTGAGCGCCTTGCCGATGTCGTGCAGCAGCGCCGCGCGCCGCACCGGCTCCGGGTCCACCCCGAGCTCGGCGGCCATCATCCCGGCCAGGTGCGCGGACTCCAGCAGGTGCCCGAGCACGTTCTGCCCGTACGAGGCCCGGAAGCGCAACGAGCCCAGGGTGCGGACGAGTTCGGGGTGCAGCCCGTCGACCCGGGCGTCCAGCAGGGCGTCCTCGCCGGCCCGGACGCAGCGCTGCTCGACCTCCTCGCGGCTGCGCTCATGCAGGTGCTCGATCCGGGTCGGGTGGATCCGGCCGTCCTCGACCAGCTGCTCCAGGGTGAGCCGGGCGGTCTCCCGGCGGACCGGGTCGAAGCAGGACAGCTGCACCGACTCGGGGGTGTCGTCGATGATCAGGTTCACGCCGGTGACCGCCTCGAAGGCGCGGATGTTGCGGCCCTCGCGACCGATGATCCGGCCCTTCATGTCCTCGTTCGGCAGCCGCAGGACGGTGACGGCGCTCTCCGCGGTCTGCTCCGTGGCCAGCCGCTGGATCGCCCCGGCGACGATGTCCCGGGCCCGGCGCTCGCCCTCCGCCCTGGCCTCGCGTTCGATCTCCCGGACGGTGACCGCGGCCTCCCGGCGGGCCGACTCCTCGGCCTCCTGCCGGAGTTCGGCGCGGGCCTGATCGGGGGAGAGCCCGGCGGCCCGCTCCAGCACCGTCACCCGGCGGGCCACCAACGCCTCGGCCTCGCTCCGGGAGCGCTCCACCTCGGCCGAGCGTTCGACCAGTTCGTCCTCCCTGCGGCGCAGCCTGAGCAGTCCCTCGGCCACGCCCTCCTCGCGGCGGGCGAGTTCGACGCGCTGCCGGACGGCCTGTTCCTCGGCCCACCGGCGGGTCCGCTCGACCTCGGCCAGGGCGCCGCGCCGGGCCGTCCGGAGCCGTCCGATGACCAGCCCGGCGAGTACCAGCAGCAGCAGTCCCGCCGATCCCGCCACCAGCAAACCGCCCGGGCCGGTGCCCGCCGAAGTCCCCATTGCCGCCCCACTCCCCCGTCGCCGCACGGGCCGCCGCACGACAGGCGCCCCGGGCACTGAAGGCGAGGCTAGGTGGGGGTCACGAAACGGTCAAGAGTTGACCTGGCGCACTCCAAGAAGCCCACAGAACTGCCACTACTCCCCACCCTGCGGTTCACTCGACTCCTCTTCCAGCGCCGTGCGCACCACCCGGAACGCCAGCCCCTCGGAGTAGCCGCGCCGGGCGAGCATCCCGACCAGCCGTCGGGTGCGCACCTGGGCGTCCAGCCCCCGGGTGGACCGGAGCTTGCGCTCGACCAGCGCCCGGGCCGCGTCCGTCTCGTCGTCGTGGTCGAGCTGGGCGACGGCCTGCTCGACCAGGTCGGCGGCGACCCCCTTGGTGCGCAGCTCCTGGGCCAGCGCCCGCCGGGACAGGCCCCGGACGGCGTGCCGGGACTCCACCCAGGCCGTGGCGAAGGCCGCGTCGTCGATCAGCCCGACCTCCTCCAGCCGGGTGAGCACCTCGTCGGCGGCCTCGTCCGGGATCTCCCGCTTGCGCAGGGCGTCGGCGAGTTGCTTGCGGGTCTTGGCGGCGCCGGTCAGCAGCCGCAGGCAGATGTCCCGGGCTCGGCTCTCCGGATCGGCCGGCTCCTCGGTCTGACGCCGGGAGCCGCGCTCGGCGCCCTCCTCCTCGGGTGCGCCCTCGGCGGACCGACCGCTCCGGGCCCGGCCGCGGCGTGCGCCGCGGCGGGAGGCCGAGGCGGCCGCACCCCCGTGACCGGCCGCCTCGCCCGTGTCCTCGTCCCAGCCGCTCTCCACGGCCGCCGGCGTCGAGCCGGGCCGGGCCGCTTCGGTTCCCGCGGCCTCCGCGACCTGCTCGGCCACCAGCGCCGAGCGCCGACGTCGGCGGCCGGTGGGCAGTTCGGAGGCGGAGACCAGGCCGAGCGCCTCGACCGAGGCCTCCGCCGGCTCCGGGCCGGGCGCCGCGCCGCGCACCGCCCGGGCCGGAGCCCGGTCGAACTCCGGCTCGGGGCCGGATGCCCAGTTCGTGGCGGACGGACGGCCGCGCCGCCCGCCGCGGGAGCGTGAACCGGCCCGGGGCCTCCCGGCCGAGTGCCCCGGATCGGGCTCGGGCTCGGGCTCTTCCGCGACCGCGGCGAACCAGTCCGGCGGCCCGTAGTCGCCGTCCTCCGGACCTGCCGGATCGCCACCCACCGTGTCGTACTGCGTCAACGACTCAGGCCTTGGCCGCCGCCGTCTTCTTCGCCGCGGCCGTCTTGGTGGCGGCGGCGGTGATCGGCTTGGCGGCGCCGTCGGCGGCGGTGGCCTCCGCGGCGTCCTCGGCCGGCTCCTCCAGCTTGGGGCCGATGCCGAGCTTGCTCTTGATCTTGCGCTCGATCTCGTCGGCGAGCTGCGGGTTGTCCTTCAGGAAGTTGCGGGCGTTCTCCTTGCCCTGGCCGAGCTGGTCGCCCTCGTAGGTGTACCAGGCGCCCGACTTGCGGATGAAGCCGTGCTCCACGCCCATGTCGATCAGGCCGCCCTCGCGGCTGATGCCGACGCCGTACAGGATGTCGAACTCGGCCTGCTTGAACGGCGCGGCGACCTTGTTCTTGACCACCTTGACGCGGGTGCGGTTGCCGACCGCCTCGGTGCCGTCCTTCAGCGTCTCGATCCGGCGGATGTCGAGGCGGACCGAGGCGTAGAACTTCAGCGCCCGGCCACCGGTCGTGGTCTCCGGCGAACCGAACATCACGCCGATCTTCTCGCGCAGCTGGTTGATGAAGATCGCGGTGGTGTTCGACTGGTTCAGCGCACCGGCGATCTTCCGCAGCGCCTGGCTCATCAGCCGGGCCTGGAGACCGACGTGCGAGTCGCCCATCTCGCCCTCGATCTCGGCGCGCGGGACGAGCGCCGCGACCGAGTCGATGATCACCAGGTCGATCGCGCCGGAGCGGATCAGCATGTCGGTGATCTCCAGCGCCTGCTCACCGGTGTCCGGCTGGCTGACCAGCAGGGCGTCGGTGTCCACGCCGAGCTTCTTGGCGTACTCGGGGTCGAGCGCGTGCTCCGCGTCGACGAACGCGACCGTGCCGCCGGCCTTCTGGGCGTTGGCGGCCAGGTGCAGGGTCAGGGTCGTCTTGCCGGAGGACTCGGGGCCGTAGATCTCGACCACCCGGCCGCGCGGGATGCCGCCGACCCCGAGGGCGACGTCCAGGGCGGTGGACCCGGTGGAGATCACCTCGACCGGCTCGTTGGCCTTCTCGCCGAGGCGCATCACCGAGCCCTTGCCGAACTGCCGCTCGATCTGGGCGAGAGCGGTCTCCAGAGCCTTCTCGCGGTCCGTACCTGCCATGGCTTTTTCCCTCGGGTTCTGTGCTGTGCGCTTCATCGTCCTCGACGCTAGCGCGTCCCACTGACAAACGAGACCGACCGGGCTCGGCCTGTGGAAAACTCCTCGCCGGAGAGTACAAAGAACATCTGTTCGATTCAAGCCTCGCACGTCCGCGCCGTGCCGCCCCCACGTCCGCGCCGTGCCGCCCCGGAGACACCCCGGGGCGGCACCCCCGGGGTCACCCCCCGTCCCCGCCGGCCCCACCGTTCCCGCCGACCATCCGGCGCAGCCGCCGGACGGCCTTCCGGCGCAGCTCCCGCCGGGCCCGCCGCTGCTCGCCCCGGTCGATCCGGGGATCGGTGGCCACCTCGTACCGCCGCACGTACGTCCCCACGAAGCCCTGGAGCGTCGCCGCCGCCGGGATCGCGATCAGCGCGCCCACCGCGCCGAGCAGCGCCGCCCCGGCGATCACCGAACCGAACGCCACCGCCGGGTGCACGTCCACCGTCCGCGCGGTGATCCGCGGCTGCAGCAGGTAGTTCTCGACCTGCTGGTAGACCACCACGAAGCCCAGCACCCACAGCGCGTCCACCGGATCCACCGTCAGCGCCACCAGCACCGGCAGCGCCCCGGCCAGGTAGGTCCCGATGGTGGGCACGAACTGCGACATGACGCCCACCCAGACCGCCAGCGCCGCCGCGTACGGCAGGTCCAGCAGCGCGAACATCACCCAGTGCCCGACGGACGACACCACCGCGAGCAGCGCCCGGGAGTACAGGTAGCCGCCGGTCTTGGCGAGCGCGATCTCCCAGGCCCGCAGCACCTCGGCCTGCTTGGCCGGCGGCAGCATCGAACAGACCGTCCGGCGCACCCGCGGGCCCTCGGCGGTGAAGTAGAAGGTGAACAGCCCGACCGTGAAGGCCTGGAACAGCCCGCCGATCAGGGTCGAGGAGACGCCCCAGACGTTGTCGGCCGCCTGCTGGACGTAGCTCTCGATGGCGCCGGAGTCCTTGAGCAATCGATTCTGCAGCTCACCCAGCGAGAGGTCCTGGTGGAAGGTCCGGTTGATCCACCCGATCAGGCTGTCGACCAGGTGCGGCAGGTCCCCGGCGATCTTCGCCACCTGGTCGACCAGCAGCGTGCCGAGCGCGGTGAGGAAGCCCACCACGGCGACCCCGACCGCCACGAACACCAGGAAGGTGCCGACCCCCCGCCGCACCCCGCGCGCCGCCAGCCGGTCGACGGCCGGCTCCAGCGCCAGCGAGAGGAAGAAGGACACCAGCAGCATCACGAAGAGGTCGATCAACTGCCGGAAGGCCCAGTCCGCGAACTGGAACGCCCCGACCAGCACCAGGAACAGCACCATCGCCCGCGGCAGCCAGCGCGGCATCCCGCCCCACGGGCTCCCGCCCGCCCGATCACCCGCGGACGGCTCCCCGCCGGTACCGTCGGCCTCCGGCACCACCCTGTCCGATTTCTTATGTTCTGCGCTGCTTGTCACCCGAACAGTCTGTCCCATGCCGCCCGGAGGCCGGCACTCAGCGCAGCACGCCGGAGATCCCCTGGGTGTCGCACACCGCGCGCCAGACGTCCTTGGCCTCCCAGCCCGCCTCCAGCGCCTGCCGCACCGTCCGCCCGCCCAGCTCGCTCATCACGTGGTCGCTCGCGAACGACTCCGCGTACGCCTCCCCGAAGTGCGCGTACATCCGTCGCCAGAACTCCGTCAGCCTCATGCCCCCAAGTATCCCGGGCCGGGAACGGCGCACCCACTCCCACCGCACCGGGCGAGCGTCCCGACCGGCCCCCGTCACCGGGGCAGCGTCAGCAGCCCCGCCCCGAAGTACTGCCGCTCCCCGCACGCGTGGGGCCCGGGAGCGCACCCGGCCGCCGCCGTCGCCGCCAGCAGGGCCGCCAGCCCGTCCGACCCCAGCTCCGGGTGCAGCGCCGCCGCCACCGCCACCGCCCCGGTCACGTGCGCGGCCGCCATCGAGGTCCCCGCCAGCGCCGCGTACTGCCCTTCCGGCCAGTCGGAGACGATCGCCCCCTGCGGCCCGCCGTCCGGGACGCCCCCGGGTGCGGCCAGCGAGACCCGCCCGCGCCCGTGGTTGGAGTAGCCGGCCGGGCGCCCGTCCCGGCCCACCGCGGTGACGGTCACCACCCCGGGCAGCTCGCCGGGGAGGCGCACGCACTCGGTGCCCAGGTAGCGGGTGCGGGCCGGCCCCGAGATCCGGTCGTTGGGGCTGCGGTCGTCGGTCCGCGGGGCGCCGAGGTCCTGACCGTCGTTGCCCGCGGAGGCCACCACCACCGCGCCCCTGCGCCGGGCGTAGTCGGTGGCCCGGCCGACGGCGGCGATCAGCGCGGCCTGGTCCGGGTCCTCGGGGCAGTTGTACTTCCACGGGTCGGCGAAGTAGCTGTTGTTGATCGCCCTGGCCCCGTGGTCGGCGGCCCAGAGCAGGCCGCAGACGATGTTCTCCGCGTAGTACTGCCCGAGCGGCCCCAGCAGCCGGACGGCGGCGATCCGCACGCCCGGCGCGACCCCGGTGACGCCGTGGCCGTCCCGGGCGGCGCCGACGATCCCGGCGACGTGGGTGCCGTGCCCGCTCTCGCCCACCCCGGGGTCGGGCCGCCAGACGCCGGTACGGGCGTCGGGCCGGCCGTCGGCGCAGGAGGCGGAGGCCTTCGGGTCGACGGCCGCGCGCAGGTCCGGGTGGGTGTCGTCGACGCCGGAGTCCAGCACCGCGACCAGCACCCGGCGCAGGGCCTCGGCGCCCGGCCCGGCAGCGGCGGCGTCACCGGCCCGGGCGGCGGCGCCCCCGAGCATCGCGAGGTTCCAGGCCCCGCCCTCCCCCGGGTCCGGGACCGTCGTGGTCCCGCCGTCCGCCCGGTCACCGGCTCTCCCCCGGCCGGATCGACCCTCGCCGACCCGATCATCGCCGGACCGAGCACCGCCGGACCGAGCACCGCCGGCCCGACCGTCGCCGGCCGCGTCCCCGTCCCGCCGGGCACCGGCCGCGAACTCCCCCGCGCCCGCCGTGAAGTCCCCCGCGCCCGCCACCTCCCGCGGCGGCGCGACCACCGGCACGGTCCTGGTCGCCCCGACGGCGGCGATCCCGGGCCGGGCCCGCACCCGCTCGGCGAACGAGCCGGCCGCGTACACCAGCGCGGCCCCGATCTGCGAATACTCCTGGACCACCTGCCCGCCCGCCGCCCGGCTCTCGGCCCCGGCCAGCGCCGCGCCGGCCGCGTCCGGCCCCTCGGCCAGCACCAGGTAGCTGAGGTAGGCCCGCCCGGGCCCGGACACGTACGGAACCGCGCCGCCCGCCACCAGCGCCGTGAGCACCATCCCGAGCAGCACCCGCGCGGGCCCGCCGATCCGGCGGCGCCGCACGGGCCTGCCCGACGGGTGCGCCTGCGCCATCGCTCGGTCTCCGCTCGCCGGTCCGGTCGGTCACGGGTGGCCGCCGATCCCGGGCGGATCGGCGGCTCCCGGTGGATCAAGCCCCCGGTTCCTCACGATATGAGCGGAATGTCGATCCTGCTCCCCGGCTTGCACCCTCTGCGGCCGGCGCCCCTTCCCGGCACCCGCCCCCGACGCCACCTCCCCGACCCCCTCCCCCGGCGTCCTCGCCCGCGGACCCCGCTTGTCAGTCCCACCCGGCACCATGGGGGCATGGCGCCCGAGCACCCGACCCCGCCCCTCGACGACCCCCTGGCCGGCTTCGCCCCGGCCACCCGGGCCTGGTTCGCCGGTGCCTTCGCCTCCCCCACCACCGCCCAGGCCGAGGCCTGGCACGCCATCCGGCAGGACACGGACGTCCTGGTGGTCGCCCCCACCGGCTCCGGCAAGACGCTGGCCGCCTTCCTCTCCGCCCTCGACCGGCTCAGCAGCACCCCGCCCCCGGCCGAACCCAAGCGCCGCTGCCGGGTCCTCTACGTCTCACCGCTCAAGGCCCTCGCGGTGGACGTCGAGCGGAACCTGCGCGCCCCGCTGGCCGGCCTGCGCCAGGCCGCCGTCCGGCTCGGCCTGCCGGAACCGGAGGTCCAGGTCGCCATCCGCTCCGGCGACACCCCGGCCGCCGACCGCCGCCGCTTCGCCACCCACCCGCCGGACATCCTGATCACCACCCCCGAGTCGCTGTTCCTGCTGCTCACCTCCGCCGCCCGGGAGGCGCTGCGCGGCGTGGACACGGTGATCCTGGACGAGGTGCACGCCGTCGCCGGCACCAAGCGCGGCGCCCACCTCGCCCTCACCCTGGAGCGGCTGGACGAGCTGCTGGACCGCCCGGCCCGCCGGATCGGCCTGTCCGCGACGGTCCGCCCGGTCGAGGAGGTGGCCCGCTTCCTCAGCCCCCGGCGCGGCGCCACCGTGGTCCAGCCCGCCTCGGCCAAGGACTTCGACCTCTCCGTGGTCGTCCCCGTCCCCGACCTGGACGACCTGCCCACCGCCCCGGCCACCGGCGGCTCCGCCGGCACCGACCCGCAGCGGCAAGCCTCGATCTGGCCGCACGTCGAGGAGCGGATCGTCGACCTGGTCGAGGCACACCGCTCGACCATCGTCTTCGCCAACTCCCGCCGCCTGGCCGAGCGGCTGTGCAACCGGCTGAACGAGATCGCCCACGAGCGCGCCACCGGCACCGCGATCCCCGAAGCGCACGCCCCGGCCCAGCTGATGGGCGGCTCGGGCGCGGCCAAGGGGGCGCCCCCGGTCATCGCCCGGGCCCACCACGGCTCCGTCTCCAAGGAGCAGCGCTCGCTCGTCGAGGAGGAGTTGAAGGCCGGCCGGCTGCCCGCCGTGGTCGCCACCTCCAGCCTGGAGCTGGGCATCGACATGGGCGCCGTCGACCTGGTCGTCCAGGTCGAGTCCCCGCCCTCGGTCGCCTCCGGCCTCCAGCGGGTCGGCCGGGCCGGGCACCAGGTCGGCGCCGTCTCCACCGGCGTCTTCTTCCCCAAGTACCGGGGGGACCTCGTGCAGTCCGCCGTGGTCACCGAACGGATGCGGACCGGCCGGATCGAGGCGCTGCGCGTCCCGCGCAACCCGTTGGACGTGCTCGCCCAGCAACTGGTCGCGATGACGGCCCTGGACACCTGGCCGGTGGACGAACTGCTCGCCGTGGTCCGCCGTGCCGCCCCCTTCGCCACCCTCCCGCAGTCCGCCTTCGACGCGGTGCTCGACATGCTGGCCGGCCGCTACCCCTCGGACGCCTTCGCCGAGCTGCGCCCCCGCCTGGTGTGGGACCGGGTGGCCGGCACGGTGACCGGCCGCCCCGGCGCCCAGCGCCTGGCCGTCACCTCCGGCGGCACCATCCCCGACCGCGGCCTGTTCGGCGTCTTCATCGCTGGCAGCACGGAGTCCGATTCGGCGACGGGCAGGAAGGGCGGCGGGCGACGGGTGGGCGAGCTCGACGAGGAGATGGTCTACGAGTCCCGCGTCGGCGACGTGTTCACCCTCGGCACCACCTCCTGGCGGATCGAGGAGATCACCCACGACAAGGTGCTGGTCACCCCCGCCCCCGGCATCCCCGGACGGCTCCCGTTCTGGAAGGGCGACACCCTCGGCCGTCCGCTCGAACTCGGCCGCGCCCTCGGCGCGTTCACCCGCGAGCTGAGCGCCCTCCGGCCCGCGGAGGCCACCGAGCGGCTCAAGCGGGCCGGCCTGGACGACTGGGCCGCCGCCAACCTGCTCGACTACCTGGCCGAGCAGCGCACCGCCTGCGGCCACCTCCCGGACGACCGCACCATCGTGGTCGAACGCTTCCGGGACGAGCTCGGCGACTGGCGGATCGTCATCCACTCCCCCTTCGGCGCCCAGGTGCACGCCCCCTGGGCGCTCGCCCTCGGCGCCCGGCTGCGCGAGAAACACGGCCTGGACCCGCAGGTCATGCACGCCGACGACGGCATCGTGCTCCGCCTGCCCGACGCCGACCTGCTCGCCCTCGACTTCGACTTCGGCGGCCCGACGGAGCACCCGGGTGCGGACGAGGCCCCGGTCGGCGCCGACGCCGCCCTGTTCGACCCCGGCGAGATCGAGCAGCTGGTCACCGAACAGGTCGGCGGCTCCGCCCTGTTCGCCTCCCGCTTCCGCGAGTGCGCCGGCCGCGCCCTGCTGCTCCCCCGCCGCAACCCCGGCCGCCGCACCCCGCTCTGGCAGCAGCGCCAGCGCGCCGCCCAACTGCTCGAAGTCGCCTCCGAGTACGGCTCGTTCCCGATCGTCCTGGAGGCCGTCCGGGAGTGCCTCCAGGACGTCTTCGACGTCCCTGGCCTGGTCGAGCTGATGGGCGACCTGGAGTCCCGCGCCGTCCGCCTGGTCGAGGTCACCACCGCCGAGCCCTCGCCCTTCGCCCGCTCGCTGCTGTTCGGCTACGTCGCCCAGTTCCTCTACGAGGGCGACTCCCCGCTCGCCGAGCGCCGCGCCGCCGCCCTCGCGCTCGACTCCCGGCTGCTGTCCGAACTCCTCGGCCAGGCCGAGCTGAGCGAGCTGCTCGACCCGCAGGTGCTCACCGAGCTGGAGGCCGAGCTCCAGCGCCTCACCCCCGAGCGCCGGATCAGGGACGCCGAGGGCGTCGCCGACGCCCTGCGCCTGCTCGGCCCGCTCACCGAGGCCGAGTTGACGCTCCGCGGCGCCGAACCGCTCTGGGCCCTGGAGCTGGAGGCCGCCCGCCGGGTGATCCAGGTCCGGATCGCCGGCGAGCGGCGCTGGGCCGCGATCGAGGACGCCGGGCGGCTGCGCGACGCGCTCGGCACCCCGCTGCCAGTCGGCGTCCCGGAGGCCTTCACCGAGCCGGTCAAGGACCCGCTGGGCGACCTGATCGCCCGCCACGCCCGTACCCACGGCCCGTTCACGGCCGCCGAGGCCGCCGCCCGCTACGGCCTCGGCAGCGCCGTCGTCACCGGCACCCTGCACCGGCTGACCGCCGCCGGCCGCCTGGTCCAGGGCCAGTTCCGACCGGCGGGAGGCCCCACCGGCCCCGAGTGGCACCTCACCCCCGAGTGGTGCGACGCCGAGGTGCTCCGCCGGCTGCGGCGCCGCTCGCTGGCCGCCCTGCGCCAGGAGGTCGAGCCCGTCCCGCCGCGCGCCCTGGCCGCCTTCCTGCCGCAGTGGCAGCACCTGGCCGGCCACGGGCTGCGAGGCCCGGACGGCCTGCTCCGGGTGGTCGAGCAGCTCCAGGGCACCGCCCTGCCCGCCTCGGCACTGGAGAAGCTGATCCTCCCGGCCCGGCTCGCCGACTACTCCCCCGGTCTGCTGGACGAGTTGACGGCGGCCGGCGAGATCGGCTGGTGCGGCGCCGGGGCGCTGCCCGGCAAGGACGGCTGGCTCAGCCTGCACCTCGCCGAGAACGCCCACCTGCTGCGGCCCGATCCCGTCCCGCCCGCGCTCACCCCGGTGCACGGCGCCCTGATGTCCGCGCTGGCCGGCGGCTACGGCCTGTTCTTCCGCCAACTCGTCCAGCAGCTCCCGGAGGAGACACCGGAACCGGAGGTCGTCGAGGCGCTCTGGGACCTGGTCTGGGCCGGTTACGTCACCAACGACACCCTCGCCCCGCTGCGCGCCCTGCTCGGCTCCGGCCGGACGGCGGGCGCCACCGCCCACCGCGCGCCCCGCTCCACCCCGCGGGGCCGTTACGGCGGTGCCGGGCGTCCCTTCGGCCGGGTGGGCGGCGCGGCGCGCAGCGGCCCGGCGACGGTGGCCGGGCGCTGGTCGCTGCTGCCCTCCTTCGCCGCCGACCCGACGGTCCGGGCCACCGCCCAGGTACAGAGCCTGCTGGACCGGCACGGCCTGCTCACCCGGGGCACGGTGGCGGCCGAACGGGTGCCCGGCGGCTTCGCCGGGGTGTACCGGGTGCTCGCCGCGATGGAGGAACGCGGCCGGACCCGCCGGGGCTACTTCGTCGAGGGCCTGGGCGGCGCCCAGTTCGCCATGGAGGGCGCGGCCGACCGGCTTCGCTCGGTCCACGGCCGGCTGGAGCGGGCCCGGGCCGCCGAGTGGCCGGCCGCCCCGGCCGGCGAGCCGCCGCAGGCCCTGGTGCTGGCCGCCGCCGACCCGGCCAACGCCTACGGCGCCGCCCTGCCCTGGCCCGAGCCGCCCACCGCCCCCGGCGGCAAGGGGTCCACCGCCCACCGCCCGGGCCGCAAGGCGGGCGCCCTGGTGGTCCTGGTGGACGGCGAGCTGGCGCTGTACGTCGAGCGCGGCGGGAAGTCCCTGCTGGCCTGGCCGGAGGACGAGGGCACCCGGGCGCTGGCGGCGGGGGCGCTCTCGGCGGCCGTCCGGGAGGGCGCGCTCGGCAGCGTCACGGTCGAACGCGCCAACGGCGAGCCCGCCCTGGGCTCGGCCCTCGGCCGCGCCCTGGAGGACGCCGGTTTCCACGCCACCCCGCGCGGCCTGCGCCTGCGCCCCTGAGCCGGACGCCGAGACGCCGGGCACCTGGACGCCGGACGTCGGACGCCGAGGCCACGACGACGGCCGGAAGGCCGTGAGAACGCCGGAGGCCGCGGAGTCCAGGACCCCGCGGCCTCCTGCCACGTTCGAATCACCCGATCGGCGGCGGCTGCGCCTCCACCGGCCCCTCGCGTCGGCGCCGGACCGGTCCGGTCGCCTTCCAGTCGGCGTGGACCGGAATGAGACCGAGCCCCCAGCCGCCGGCCGCGAGCAGTCCCAGCGCGGCACCGTCGGCCAGCTGGCCCCGGACCACCAGGAGCCACCAGGCGAGCCCGGCCGCCGAGGCCGCCAGCGCCCACCGCACCGGATGCCGCACCCGGAGGAACAGCCGCGCCCGGGCCCGTATTCGGGCCGTCGGGCGCGTCTGCGCGTCTGTCGGCACGACCGCCCTCCCTTCGCTCGCCCCGGGCAGGGGCGCCCGGGAGTCGAGGCCGGGATCAGGCGGCGACCACGTCCATCGCGGCGGCCTTGGGCGACAGGTTCGCCCGGTCGGTGCCGGGAGCGGGCAGTGGAACCGGTTCGAGTACCGGCCTCAGCAGATCACCTTCGGAGAGGGTGGCCATCGCCGCAAGTTCGGCGAGCGACAGTTCGTCGCTGACCTCGCGCATGACCTCGGACATCCGGACGTCGAGTGCGTCGCAGATGGCGGAGAGCAGCTCCGAAGAGGCCTCCTTCTGTCCCCGCTCGACCTCGGAGAGGTATCCGAGCGAAACCCTGGCGGCCGCCGACACCTCGCGGAGTGTGCGGCCCTGGCGCTGGCGCTGCCGACGCAGTACATCGCCCAGTAGGCGACGAAGCAGGATCATCGGTGCCTCCCTCCTCGGACTGCGGATCGAGATGTCACGACCCCACCGTACCGCCTTGCCCGCTTCGCGTGCGGGGACCCTGGTCGTGTTCACTCTGGGCTGCAAGGCCGTCCCCCTCCTGTTTCCGGTGTCCTACCCGGGTTCGCGGGCCCCTCGTGGTACCCGACGCGGCCCACCCGGCCACCGTCACGCAACTCGTTCGCCACCTGGTTCTTGCCCCACCAGGGTGTTGGATGTAACACGATCCTCCAGCTGTCCCGTGCCCGCGCACCGGATCGACGGATCCGGATCCCTCCCGGCGGGCCCCTAGCGCGCGATCCGGCCGACCAACAGCTCCAGCGCGGCGGTCACCGCCCCGTGACGGATTGTGGCACGACCGCCGGACAGCAGGGGCGAACTGACCAGAGTTCCCCCCGGGCCCGCGACCGCCAGGTGCACCGTGCCCACCGGCTGCCCGTCCTGCGGATCCGGCCCGGCCACCCCGGTCGTCGCCAGTCCGTACGTGGCTCCCAGCATCGCGCGCACGCCCTCGGCCATCTGCCGGGCCACCACCGGGTGGACCGGCCCGTACACGTCCAGCAGGCCCTCGTCCACCCCGAGCACCGAGGCCTTCAGCTCGGTCGCGTACGCGGTGACCGAGCCGCGGAAGGTCGCGGACGCACCGGGGACGTCCACCAGTGCGGCGGCCAGCAGCCCCCCGGTCAGCGACTCCGCGACGGCCAGCGTGCCGCCCTCGGCCCGCAGCGCGGCGTGCGCCCGCTCGGCCAGTTCGTAGTCCCGCTCCGCCACCCGGCTCTCCCGTCGCTCAGCGGCCCGCGTTCGCCGCGGCCTGTCCCTCGCGGCGCAGTCGCAGCGCCTGTCCGATGTAGTCCAGCGCGGTGCCGACGGTCAGCAGCACCGCCAGTCCCATCAGCACGGCCCGCCCGGTGGCCAGCCAGCCGGTCAGGTGCAGGACGTACATGCCGACCGCGGTGCCCTGGGTCAGCGTCTTGAGCTTGCCGCCGCGGCTGGCCGGGATGACCCCGTAGCGGATCACCCAGAAGCGCATCAGCGTGATGCCGAGCTCGCGGGCCAGGATCACCACGGTGACCCACCAGGGCAGGTCGCCGAGCAGCGAGAGGCCGATCAGCGCCGAGCCCATGATCGCCTTGTCGGCGATCGGGTCGGCGATCTTCCCGAAGTCGGTGACCAGGCCCTTGCGCCGGGCCAGTTCACCGTCGAACAGGTCGGTGATCATCGCGATCGCGAACGAGGCCCAGGCGACCGAACGCCACTTGGGGTCGTGCCCGCCGCCGGCGAACAGCAGCGCCACGAAGACCGGCACCAGCAGCACCCGGACCATCGTGAGCACGTTGGCGATGTTCCAGACCCCCGGGGCGGACGGCGCCGCGGCCACCGGTCTGCCCGGGTGGGCCGCGGCCGGGGCGCCGGGCCCCTTGGTCATTCGCCGACTCCCGGGGTCTCGGCTCCCACGGCCTCGACCGCCGCGGCCTCGGGCAGGCGCACCTGCTCCAGCACCTCGGCGATCAGGTCGACGCCCTCACTGGCCACGACCTCGGCCCGCCAGAACTGGCCGACCTTCGGGTCCTCGACGCCGTGCAGGGTGGTCAGGCCGTCGGTCTCCGGAGCCTGGTGGGCGGAGCGGCCCTCGACCACGCCGTCCTCGACCGACTCGATCAGCACCTCGACCTCGGTGCCGATCCGCTGCTCGGCGCGCTGGGCGGTCATCTCCTCGGCCAGCCGGCTCAGCCGGTCCAGCCGGTCGGCGATCACGTCCTCGGCGAGCTTGCCGTCGTAGGTCGCGGCCTCGGTGCCGTCCTCGTCCGAGTAGCCGAAGACGCCGATCGCGTCCAGCCCGGCGTGGGTGACGAAGCGCTCCAGCTCGGCGAAGTCCTCCTCGGTCTCACCGGGGAAGCCGACGATGAAGTTGGACCGGGCGCCGGCCTGCGGGGCCTTGCCGCGGATGGTGCCCAGCAGCTCCAGGAACTGGTCGGTGGAGCCGAAGCGGCGCATCCGGCGCAGCACGGCGGGCGCCGAGTGCTGGAAGGACAGGTCGAAGTACGGCACCACGTCGGCGGTCCCGGTCATCGAGTCGATCAGGCCGGGGCGCATCTCGGCCGGCTGGAGGTAGGACACCCGGACCCGCTCGACGCCCTCGATCGAGGCGATCTCGCCGAGCAGCGTCTCCAGCAGCCGGATGTCGCCGAGGTCCTTGCCGTACGAGGTGTTGTTCTCGCTCACCAGGACGATCTCGCGCACGCCCTGCCCGGCCAGCCACTGGGCCTCGTGCAGGACGTCGGAGGGGCGGCGGGAGATGAAGGAGCCGCGGAAGGCGGGGATGGCGCAGAAGGAGCAGCGCCGGTCGCAGCCGGAGGCGAGCTTGACCGAGGCGACCGGGTTGTCGTCCAGCCGCTTGCGCAGGGTGCGCGGGCCGGAGGCCGGGGCGAGGCCCTCGGGCAGGTCGGCGATCGGCTCGGCGGCGGCCTCGGCGCCGTGGCCGGGCAGCGCGACGGCTTCGGCGGCGGTCTGCCGCTCGGCCGGGCTGATCGGCAGCAGCTTGCGGCGGTCGCGGGGGATGTGCGGGGCGTGGTGGCCGCCGGAGAGGATGGTCTGCAGGCGGTCGGAGATGTCCGCGTAGTCGTCGAACCCGAGCACGCCGTCCGCCTCGGGCAGCGCGTCGGCGAGCTCCTTGCCGTACCGCTCGGCCATGCAACCCACCGCGACGACGGCCTGGGTGCGGCCGTGCCCCTTGAGGTCGTTGGCCTCCAGCAGGGCGTCCACCGAGTCCTTCTTGGCGGCTTCGACGAAGCCGCAGGTGTTGACCACGGCGACGTCCGCCTCGGCGGCGTCGTCGACGAGCGACCAGCCGTCGGCTTCCAGTCGCCCGGCGAGTTCCTCGGAGTCCACCTCGTTGCGGGCGCATCCGAGCGTGACAAGGGCGACAGTACGGCGTTCAGGCATAGGGCCAAGATTAACGCGCGGGCTCCGGTGCCGTTCGCCCCGGAGGCCGCGCGCCTCGGATCAGCTGATCATCAGTGGGCCGCCCGGCCCCTGTGGTCAGCCCGCCTGCGGGTCTCCGGGGGTGTACGTGACGTGCACCACCTGGCCGTCCTTGCCGAGGAGGCCGAGGTCCTTCCCGTTGACGTACGCGTGCACGGCCCCGCCGTTGCCCAGCACCAGCTTGATCTGCTTGGGATCGGTGAAGGTCTGGTCCTGGCCGTCGCTGATGTTGTTCTGGAACAGCGACTTGCCGCCGCCGTCCGTCGCGGAGACCCAGCTGGTGCCCTCGGCGACCAGCTTCACGGTGACCTTGTCGGCCGGGACGGCGGCGATCGCGGCGGCGCTCGGCGCGGGCGCCGGCGGCTGCACGGCCGTCGTCGCGGCGGGGGCCACCGAGCCGGTGCCGGAGCCGCTGGGCAGCGGCGCGCTGGCCGAGCCGGTGGTGCCGTGCCCGCCCTTGCCGCTGACCAGGTTGAAGCCGATCAGCGCGACCACGGCGACGATCGCGGCGACCATGGCGGCCGCCCAGTTCGGCCGGCCGCGGCGGGGCACCTTGATCGGGCCGCTGTCGACCAGCTGGGTCGCCGGGCGCTTGGCGGCGGGCGAGCCGCCGTGCGCGGCGTCGTACCGGGCGACCAGCGCCTCGCCGTCCAGGCCGACCACCCGGGCGATCAGGCGGATGTGCCCGCGGGCGTAGAAGTCGCCCCCGCAGCGTTCGAAGTCGTCCGCTTCGATGGCGTGGACGATCGGCACCCGTACCCGGGTGGCGGTACTCACCTGGTCCACCGTGAGCCCCGAGTCGATCCGGGCGGTGGACAGCACCCGGCCGATGCTCGGGGCATCGGCCGCGTGCGCCGCGTCGTCGGTCGGCTCGACGGACGACGGGGCGTTCTCGTGGTCGGGGGACTTGCCGATGGTCACGGGGCACGCCTTTCGAGCGGATGGCCACCTGCTGGGGAACAGTCTAGGGGCGTGGGCGGATCGTTTCTCAAGCGGAACGGGCCGAATGTGCGCGCCCGATCCCGCCGGAGTCCGACGCCCCGCTGACACGCCGTCAGCGGGGCCCGGAAAGGGAACCCCGGGTTCCCTTTCCGCCGTGTGACGCGGCGTACGGACGTTCGGTTCCCCATACGCCGCCTACCCTCCTCCGAACGAGTGACACCTCGCTCAGGACACGGCCCGGGCCCCCGCACGGCCCCCCGGATCAGCCCCTCAGGGTGACCAGCACCCCGTCCAGCTCGTCGGGCTTCACCAGCACGTCACGGGCCTTGGAGCCCTCGCTCGGACCGACGATCCCGCGCGACTCCATCAGGTCCATCAGCCGGCCCGCCTTGGCGAAGCCGACCCGGAGCTTGCGCTGGAGCATCGAGGTGGAGCCGAACTGGGTGGAGACCACCAGCTCGGCCGCCTGGATCAGCAGGTCCAGGTCGTCGCCGATCTCCTCGTCGATCTCCTTCTTCGGCCCGCCCCCGACCGTCACGTCGTCCCGGTAGACGGCGGTCAGCTGGTCCTTGCAGTGCTGCACCACCCTGGCGATCTCCGCCTCGGTGACGAAGGCGCCCTGCATGCGGATCGGCTTGCTCGCGCCCATCGGCAGGAAGAGCGCGTCGCCCTTGCCGATCAGCTTCTCCGCGCCGGGCTGGTCCAGGATGACCCGGGAGTCCGCCATCGCGGAGGTCGCGAAGGCCAGCCGGGACGGCACGTTGGCCTTGATCAGACCGGTGACCACGTCCACCGAGGGCCGCTGGGTGGCGAGCACCAGGTGGATGCCGGCCGCGCGGGCCAGCTGGGTGATCCGGACCACCGAGTCCTCGACGTCGCGCGGCGCGACCATCATCAGGTCGGCCAGCTCGTCGACGATCACCAGCAGGTACGGGTACGGCGTCAGCTCGCGCTCGCTGCCCAGCGGCGGGGTGACCTTGCCGGCCTTCACCGCCGCGTTGAAGTCGTCCACGTGCCGGAAGCCGAACGCCGCGAGGTCGTCGTAGCGCATGTCCATCTCGCGCACCACCCACTGGAGGGCCTCGGCGGCCTTCTTGGGGTTGGTGATGATCGGCGTGATCAGGTGCGGGATGCCCTCGTACGCGGTCAGCTCGACCCGCTTGGGGTCGACCAGCACCATCCGCACCTCGTCCGGGGTGGCCCGGGCGAGGATCGAGGTGATCAGGCAGTTGATGCAGGACGACTTGCCCGCGCCGGTCGCGCCGGCCACCAGGATGTGCGGCATCTTGGCGAGGTTGGCCATCACGGTGTGGCCCTCGACGTCCTTGCCCATGCCGACGACCATCGGGTGGGTGTCCTCGGCGGCCGTGCGCGAGCGCAGCAGGTCGCCGAGGTTGACCATCTCGCGGTCCCGGTTGGGGATCTCGATGCCGACCGCGGACTTGCCCGGGATCGGGCTGATGATCCGCACGTCCGGGCTGGCCACCGCGTACGCGATGTTCTTGGCGAGCGCCGTGATCCGCTCCACCTTGACGGCCGGGCCGAGCTCGACCTCGTAGCGGGTGACCGTCGGCCCCCGGGTGAAGCCGGTGACCCTGGCGTCCACCTTGAACTCGGCGAAGGTGCCGGTGAGCTGGGCGACCACCTCGTCGTTGAGGGCGCTGCGGGCCTTGGCGGGGCCGCCACGCTCCAGCAGGTCGAGCGAGGGCAGCGCGTAGGTGACGCCCTCGCCGAGCTGGAGCTGCTCCATCCGCACCGGCGCCTCGCCGTGCTCCTCGGGAGCGCTCGGGCCGCCGCCGCGGGCGGCCGGGACGGCGGGCTCCTCCGGCGGGGCGGTGCGGTCCTGCACCTGGTGCATCATGTCCGCCACCGCGGAGGACGCGGGCACGCCGTAGACCAGCGCACCGTCCAGGTCGGCGGCCGCGCCGGCGGCGAGGTCGCGGGTGGCGTACGGGTCCAGCGGCTCCTTGTCCAGCGAGATCCGCTCGGCGTCGTCCGGGTCGTCGTCCTGCCGGCGACGGCGGCGGCGCCGGCGGGCGGCCACCTCGTCGCCCGGGTCGTCACCGTCGGTGTCCACGGTGAACGGCAGCGCGTCGGGGTCGGCGTCCTCCGGCGGGTCGGTGGACAGCTCGCGCTCCGGCGTACGCCCCCAACGCTCCTCGTCGTCCGGCCCTGGCTCGACCACGCCGAGCCGTATCCCGACCCCGCGCACCCGCTCGCCGATCCGGTTGATCGGGGTGGCGGTCACCACCAGCAGGCCGAAGAAGGACAGCAGCAGGAGCAGCGGCACGGCGAGGGCCGGCCCCGCGGCGGCCATCATCGGCGTGGACACGGCCCAGCCGATGATCCCGCCGGCCGCCCGTATCCGGGAGGCGCCGCTGCCCATCATGGGCGCGCCGCAGCCGATGTGGACCAGGCCGAGGACACCGACCAGCAGCGCGCTCAGCCCGATCACGATCCGGCCGTTGGCCTCCGGCAGCTCCGGGTGGCGCCAGAGCCGGATGGCGATCGCGGCCAGCAGGAACGGCACCAGCACGTCCAGTCGGCCGAACATGCCGGACACCACGGCGGTGGCGCCCTCGCCCAGCCAGCCCTGCGGGCTGAACCAGGTGCCGGCCGCGGTCACCAGCGCGAGCGCGAACAGCAGCAGGCCCACGCCGTCCTTGCGGTGGTCCGGGTGGAGGTTCTTGGCCCCGTCGCCGAAGCTCCGGAAGATCGCGGCGACCGGGCTGGCCAGCGCGTTGAGCGCGCCCATCAGCACCGACCTGGACTGCTTCGGCGGCGGTGGGGCCGACTTCGACGCCGTCCTCTTCGCGGGAGCCGCCTTCTTCGCCGCCGCCTTCTTCGCGGGCGGCTTGCCCGGGGCCTTCGCCGCGGCCTTCTTGGACGGTCCCGGACTCGACTTACGTGCTGCGTTCCCGGGCGTGCGAGTGGCCATGGGTCAGCAGCCTACCGGGGCGGGCGACCACTGCACACGTGCCCGAGCCCGGGCGCCCGGCCGTGTCGCAGACACATCGTCACACTGACCGGGTTTCACCCGGTCGCTCCACGGAACCACCCGGAAGGGTGAACCGGCTGGGGATCAGGAGCTGCCCGGCCGCATCGCGTCCAGGGCCCGGCGCAGCCCCACGAGCTTGCGCTCCAGGTGCGCGGCGGTGGCGGCCACCCCCGCGTCCTCGACCCCGTCCAGCTGCTTGCCGAGCGCCTCCGCCTGCTCCTCGACCGCCGCCAGCCGCGCGGACAGCTCACCCAGCAGCGCCCCGCCGAGGGGCTGCTCGCCGCCCTCCTCCAGTTGCAGGCGCAGCAGCGCGGCCTGCTCCTTCAGCTGGCAGTTCTTCACGTACAGGTCGACGAAGACGGAGACCTTGGCGCGCAGCACCCACGGGTCGAAGGGCTTGGAGATGTAGTCCACCGCGCCGGCCGCGTAGCCGCGGAAGGTGTGGTGCGGGCCGTGGTTGATCGCGGTCAGGAAGATGATCGGGATGTCCCGGGTGCGCTCGCGGCGCTTGATGTGCGCGGCGGTCTCGAAGCCGTCCATCCCCGGCATCTGGACGTCCAGCAGGATCACCGCGAAGTCGTCGGTGAGCAGCGCCTTGAGCGCCTCCTCGCCGGAGGCCGCGCGCACCAGCGTCTGGTCCAGGGCCGAGAGGATGGCCTCCAGCGCCAGCAGGTTCTCCGGTCGGTCGTCGACCAGGAGGATCTTGGCCTTCTGCATCAGGGCTCGCCCTCCTGTCGCCTGCCTGCCGCTCGGTGCAGGCACCCGCGTACTGCCCACCGCTACCCCGGTCATGCTAGCCGCACCCCCTCGCCCGGCACATCGCTCCGTCGTGACCCGATCCGGAGCGGCGCGCAGTCAGTGCTCCGGCGCGCGCTCACCAATGAGTCGCCATCCGGTCACTGTTCGCAACGATCGGTGACCTTACCGGGTTCCCGGGTCCGTCCGCCAGCAAGCCGGCCGCCCGGCAGGTGTGAATCCCGGGGCCCGGCCCGGGATTCACACCCGCCACCGCCGTCACGCGCGGTCGCCGTTCAGCCACTCGTTCATCACCGACAGCAGGTGGTCGGTCTCCACCGGCTTGGTGATGTGGTCGGTGGCGCCCGCCT
The DNA here is from genome assembly GCF_042792155.1 of Kitasatospora sp. NPDC056651. Taxonomy (NCBI): domain Bacteria; kingdom Bacillati; phylum Actinomycetota; class Actinomycetes; order Kitasatosporales; family Streptomycetaceae; genus Kitasatospora; species Kitasatospora sp. NPDC056651. Next base: position 100,996 of record NZ_JBHTWX010000011.1, read on the forward strand.
CCAGGGACTTCTCCCGGTCGCCCTTCATCGCCTTGGCGGTCAGCGCGATGATCGGCAGGCCCGCGTACTGGGGCATCCGGCGGATCGCCTCGGTGGTCGCGTAGCCGTCCATCTCCGGCATCATGATGTCCATCAGGACCAGCGCCACGTTCTCGTGCTGCTCCAGCATCTCGATGCCCTCGCGGCCGTTCTCCGCGTACAGGACGGTCAGGCCGTGCTGCTCCAGCACGCTGGTGAGGGCGAACACGTTGCGGACGTCGTCGTCCACGATCAGCACCTGCTGACCGTCGAAGCGCCGCCCGGCGGCCGCCGGGCGCGGCGGGGCGGGCTCCATCGCCCGCGGCCCGGCGGCGCCCTCCAGGGCCGCGCTGCGCCGGCGCTCCACCGCGCCGCGGCGGCGCTCCTCGGCCAGCTCGCGGACCTCCTGGGCCCAGTGGTCGGCCGGGTTCTCGCCGACCGGCACCGGCAGTCCCACCGGGGTCACCCCGACCATGGCGCGCGGCGCCAGGCCGTTCGACGCGGTCTGGCGCGGCTCGCCGACGGGCTCCGGGGCCTCGGTGCGCAGCGGCAGGTAGAGCGTGAACGTGGAGCCCTTGCCCAGCTCGCTCTCGGCGTGGATCTCGCCGCCGAGCAGCCGGGCGATCTCGCGGCTGATCGACAGGCCGAGGCCGGTGCCGCCGTACTTGCGGCTGGTGGTGCCGTCGGCCTGCTTGAACGCCTCGAAGATCTCCCGCAGCTTGTTGTCGGGGATGCCGATGCCGGTGTCGGAGACCGCGAAGGCGATCAGCTCGTCGTCCGGGCCCTGGATGGAGCCGGACTCCAGCAGCCGCTCGCGCACGTGCTGCGGGGTCTCCGGGCCGGCCGGGCGGATCGAGAAGTCGACGGCTCCGGCGTCGGTGAACTTCACCGCGTTGGAGATCAGGTTGCGCAGCACCTGCTGGAGCCGCTGCTCGTCGGTGTGCAGGGTGACCGGCAGGGCGGGCGAGACCCGGACGGCGAAGTCCAGGTTCTTGTCCAGCGCGACCGGCTGGAAGGTGGCCTCCACGTAGTCGACCAGCTGGACCAGGGCGATCCGGGCCGGGCGGACGTCCATCTTGCCGGCCTCGACCTTGGACAGGTCGAGGATGTCGTTGATCAGCTGGAGCAGGTCGGAGCCGGCACCGTGGATGGTGTCGGCGAACTCGACCTGCTTGGGCGAGAGGTTGCCCTCGTTGTTGTCGGAGAGCAGTTTGGCCAGGATCAGCAGCGAGTTGAGCGGGGTGCGCAGCTCGTGCGACATGTTGGCGAGGAACTCGCTCTTGTACCGGGAGGCCAGGGCGAGCTGCTCGGCGCGCTCCTCCAGGACCTGCCTGGCCTCCTCGATCTCGCCGTTCTTGATCTCGATGTCGCGGTTCTGCTGGGCGAGCTGCTCGGCCTTCTCCTGCAACTCCTCGTTGGTGCGCTCCAGTTCCTCCTGGCGCGCCTCCAACTCGGCGGATCGCATGGAGAGTTCGGCGGTCAGTCGCTGGGACTCCAGCAGCAGGCCCTCGGTCTTGGTGTTGACGCTGATGGTGTTGACGGTGACGCCGATCAGGTCGGCGATCTGGTTCAGGAAGTCCAGCGCCACGGTGGTGAAGGAGCTGAAGGTGGCCAGTTCGATCACGCCCAGCAGCCGGCCCTCGAACAGCACCGGCAGCACCACGATGTGGGCCGGGGAGGCCTCGCCGAGCCCGGAGGCGATCTTCAGGTACCCGGGCGGCGCCTCCTTGAGGATGATCGCCCGCTTCTCCACCGCGGCCTGGCCGATCAGCGACTCGCCGGGGCGGAAGGTGGTCGGCATCGCCCGCCGCTGGTAGCCGTAGCTGCCGATCAGGCGCAGCACCGTGTCGTTCTCGTCGTCGTCCTCGGTGATCAGTTCGGCGGTGCGGCCGGCCGGCTGGGCGAGGAAGAAGGCGCCGTGCTGGGCGGAGACCACCGGGGTCAGCTCGGTCATGATCAGGGAGGCGACCGCCTCCAGGTCCCGGCGACCCTGGAGCAGGCCGGAGATCCGGGCCAGGTTGGTCTTGAGCCAGTCCTGCTCCTGGTTGGTGCGGGTGGTCTCGCGCAGGTTGGCGATCATCTGGTTGATGTTGTCCTTGAGCTCGTCGAGCTCGCCCGCGGCGTCCACGTCGATCCGCAGGCTCAGGTCGCCCCTGGTGACCGCGGTGGCGACCTGGGCGATCGCGCGCACCTGCCGGGTCAGGTTGTTGGCCAGCTCGTTCACCGACTCGGTGAGGTCCTGCCAGGTGCCGTCCACGCCCGGCACCCGGGCCTGGCCGCCGAGCCGTCCGTCGGTGCCCACCTCGCGGGCCACCCGGGTGACCTCGTCGGCGAACGCCGACAGCTGGTCGACCATGGTGTTGATGTTGGTCTTGAGCTGGAGGATCTCGCCGCGCGCGTCGACGTCGATCTTCTGCGAGAGGTCGCCGCGGGCCACTGCGGTGATCACCAGGGCGATGTTCCGCACCTGACCGGTGAGGTTGTTCGCCATCTGGTTGACGTTGTCGGTCAGGTCCTTCCAGATGCCGGCCACCCCGGGCACGCTCGCCTGGCCGCCCAGGGTGCCGTCGGTGCCCACCTCGCGGGCCACCCGGGTCACCTCCACCGCGAAGGAGGAGAGCTGGTCGACCATCGTGTTCAGGGTCGCGGCGAGCGCCGCCACCTCGCCCTGCGCGTCGATGGAGATCTTCTTGGAGAGGTCCCCGCGGGCCACCGCACCGGCGACCTCGGCGATGTTGCGCACCTGTCCGGTCAGGTTCGACGCCATGAAGTTGACGTTGTCGGTCAGGTCCTTCCAGATGCCCGACACCCCGCGCACCCGTGCCTGACCGCCCAGGATCCCCTCGGTGCCCACCTCGCGGGCCACCCGGGTGACCTCGTCGGCGAACGCCGACAGCTGGTCGACCATGGTGTTGACGGTGGTGACCAGCTCCAGGATCTCGCCCCGGGCGTCGACGGTGATCTTCTTGGAGACGTCGCCGCGCGCCACCGCCGTGGTCACCTCGGCGATGTTCCGCACCTGACTGGTCAGGTTGTTGGCCATCAGGTTGACGCTGTTGGTCAGGTCCTTCCACGTCCCGGACACCCCGGGCACGCTGGCCTGGCCGCCGAGGATGCCCTCGGTGCCGACGTCCCGGGCGACCCGGGTGACCTCGTCCGCGAAGGCGCCCAGCTGGTCCACCATCGTGTTGATGGTGTTCTTCAGCTCCAGGATCTCCCCGCGCGCGTCCACCTGGATCTTCTGCGACAGGTCGCCCTTGGCGACCGCGGTCGTCACCTGGGCGATGTTGCGCACCTGATCGGTGAGGTTGTTCGCCATGAAGTTGACGTTGTCGGTCAGGTCCCGCCAGACCCCGGCCGCCCAGGGCACCTGCGCCTGACCGCCGAGCCGCCCCTCGGTGCCCACCTGGCGGGCCACCCTGGTCACCTGCTCGGCGAAGCCGGAGAGCTGGTCGACCATCGTGTTGATGGTGTTCTTCAGCTCCAGCATCTCGCCGCGCGCGTCCACCTCGATCTTCTGCGAGAGGTCCCCGCGGGCCACCGCCGTGGTCACCTGGGCGATGTTGCGCACCTGGCCGGTCAGGTTGTCGGCCATGAAGTTCACCGAGTCGGTCAGGTCCCGCCAGACCCCGGCCACGCCGGGCACCTGGGCCTGGCCGCCGAGCCGGCCCTCCGTGCCCACGTCCCTGGCCACCGTCGTGACCTGGGCGGCGAAGCCGTTCAGCTGGTCCACCATCGTGTTGACGGTGTTCTTCAGCTCCAGCATCTCGCCGGCCACCTCGACGGTGACCTTCCGGGACAGGTCGCCCTTGGCCACCGCCGTGGTCACCTGGGCGATGTTGCGCACCTGGGCGGTCAGCCGGCCCGCCATGGTGTTGACCGAGTCCGCCAGGTCCTTCCAGCTGCCGGAGACGCTGCGGACCTTGGCCTGGCCGCCGAGCTTGCCCTCGGTGCCGACCTCGCGGGCCACCCGGGTCACCTCGTCGGTGAACTCGGAGAGCTGGTCCACCAGCCCGTTGACGGTCCGCCCGATCTTCAGGTACTCGCCGCGCAGCGGGTGGCTCACCCCGTTGCTGTGCAGCGAGCGCAGCTCCATCTTCTGGGCCAGGTCGCCCTCCGCGATCGAGGTGAGCACCCGGCCCACCTCGGCCATCGGGCGGGCCAGGTCGTCGATCAGCGCGTTGCAGTTGTCGACCGCCGCCATCCAGGCGCCCTCGCCCGCGCCGGTCTCCAGCCGCTCGTTCAGCCGGCCCTCGCGGCCCACCGCCCGCCGCACCCGCGCCAGTTCACCCGTCAGGTGCTGGTTGCGCTCGGCGACCTCGTTGAACACCGCGGCGATCTCGGCCAGCGGCCCGTCCCCCGGGACGGTCAGCCGGCGGCGGAAGTTGCCGTCCCGCATCGCGGTCAGCGCCGACAGCAGCTTGCGCAGTTCGGCGGGCTCGGCACCACGGTTGTGGCTCGCCCGCCGCCCGGCCGCGTTCCGCGGCACGGCCCCGGGGCGCCCGCCGCGCGGGGCCGGCGGCGTCGTACCGGTTGCGTCCTTGGTGGCCGAACTCAACGGACCCCTCCCACGATCGTGAACTGTCCGGTGACCGTCCGTGCCGGATTGCGGCACGCACCCGGGAACCGGCCCGGCTGGGCTGCGTACCGGCGGCCTGCGGCACTCCGGCACCCACACGACCGTACTGCTCCCACCGGCCGTCGCGGACCCCCCAGTCTGGCAGCACCCGCGCCGAGTGCACGGCCGGTTGCGCTCGGTTCGTACCTCACCGTCCGAAACAGGTGGGCAGAATCACCCTCTGGTGCCTGTTTCGACTCCCCGTCCCCACGGGGAACCAACCGGAAAGTAGGGTGGAGCGCTGCACCGGGCCACGACCCGACCCAGCGCCGCCGCTCACCCCGACGGCGCGCACGGGGAGTCGGCGCCGCACCCCGGACAGCCAGGGCAAGAGCAGCAGAGGAGAACTGGCAACGTGGTCACCGCGCGCGCAGCCGCCACCTTCGGACCCGACGGCCGGTCCGCGGCCGCCGCCCGGGGCTTCGTCCGGGACGCGCTGCTCGGCTGGGGCCTGCCCGAGGTCGTCGACGACGCGGTCGTCCTGGTCAGCGAGCTCGTCACCAACGCCGTCGTGCACGCCGGCACCGCCGCGGAGGTCAGCTGCCTGCGCGAGGAGCAGACCGTCCGGATCGAGGTCACCGACCACCACCCCGAACGCGGCCTGCCCTCCCTCGGCGGCGTTCCGGTCGCCGACTCCGACCGCTACGCCGATCCCGACGGCGAGGGCGGCCGCGGGCTGCTGATGTGCTCCGCCCTCGCCGAGCGGTGGGGCGTCGAGTACGGGGCCGGCCGCAAGACCGTCTGGTTCCGCCTCGCCCTGCCCGCACACGTGCTCGGCACCCGCTACGCCGTTCCCGCCACTCCCGGCAGCGACCTGCCCAGCGGCCCCGGCCCGGTGCGCGTCGCCGTCATCCAACTCGACGAGGACGGCCGGGTACTGGCCTGGAACCCGGACGCCGAAGCGCTCTTCGAGTACCCCGCCGCCACCGTCCTCGGCCGCCCCTGGGCGGACCTCGCGGTCTGGCCCAAGTCCCCCGCCCGCGGCCTCGGCCTGACCGACACCCTGCGGATGGCCCGCTGGGAGGGCGGCTACGGCATCCGCCGCCGGGACGGCCACGAGATCGAGGTGTACGGCCTCCAGGTCCGGCTGCGCGACACCGAGGGCGTCCCCTCCACCCTCTGTCTGCTCGTCCTCGAAGCCGACCGCGCGGTGCTGCGCTCCCCCGCCCGCGCCCTGCCCGGCGAGAGCCCCGACCCGTCCGGCCCCCGGCTCGACCTGCTGGCCGGCCCGGTCGCCACCGACGACCTCGACACCCTCCTCCAGCGCACCGTCGAACGCGCCCGCGACCTGCTCGACGGCGACGCCGCGTACCTGCTGCTCACCACCGACGACGAGGCCGAGTTCGAGGTCCGCGCCGCCACCGGCCTCACCGCCGGACACCGCCGGCACGCCCGTTTCCCGGTCGAGACCGGCAACCGCTACGACTCGGCCCGGCTGCCCTCCGTCCACGAGGACCTCGTCACCCGGCCCACCGGCCTGCCCCTGCTCTCCGACAGCGGCATGCGCTCCCTGGTCACCGTCCCGCTCAAGGTCGAGGGCCGGCTGATCGGCTCGCTCGGCATCGCCGCCGCCGCGCCCGGCCGCTACGACAACGAGGACGCGCTGCGCCTCCAGTTCGCCGCCGACCGGGTCGCCCTCGCCGTCGAGAGCACCCGGCTGACCGAGCTCGAACAGCTCCGCCGCGGCTCGCTCTCCTTCCTGGTCGAGGCCTCCGACCTGCTGGCCGGCACCCTCGAACACGAGCAGACCCTCGCGCTGATGGCCCAGATGGCCGTCCCCACCCTCGCCTCCTGGTGTGCCGTCTACACCACCGCCGACCGCACCTCCCCGGCCCGGCTCGCCTTCGTCCTGCACGAGGACGAGGACCGGATCGACCCGCTGCGCGACCTGCTCGACAAGACCCCCGCCCCGGAGGCCGGCCCCAGCCACGGCGTCCGGTTCTGGACGGCACCCACCGAGACCGCCGAGGCCGGCGGCCTCACCGACGGCCCCGCTCTCGCCGGCCTGCTCGGCGAGACCGTCGTGCTCGCGCTGACCGCCCGCAACCGGGTCATCGGCCTGCTGGTGCTCGGCGTCCCGGCCGGCGTCCGGTTCCGCCAGGAGATCCTCGAACTCGCCGAGGACCTGTCCCGCCGGGCCGCCCTCGCCCTGGACAACTCCCGTCTCTACTCCGAGCGCACCGCCACCAGCCAGGCCCTCCAGCGCAGCCTGCTCCCGCCGGACCTGCCGGAGATCCCCGGCGTCGAGGTCGACGTCTACTACCAGGCGGCCGGCGAGGGCAACGAGGTCGGCGGCGACTTCTACGACCTGTTCCCCATCCGGGAGGGCACCTACGGCTTCGCCATCGGCGACGTCTGCGGCACCGGCCCCGAGGCCGCCTCGGTCACCGGCCTGGCCCGGCACTCGCTGCGGCTGCTCGCCCGCGAGGGCCTGGACGCCCCGCAGGTGCTGCGCCGGCTCAACGCGGCCATCCTGGACGAGGGCTCGCGCAGCCGCTTCCTCACCCTGCTCTACGGCGAGCTGACGCCCCGGCCGGACGGCAGCACCGAGCTCTCCCTGGTCTGCGCCGGCCACCCGCTGCCGCTGCGGCTGCGCACCGACGGCCAGGTCGACCGCGCCGCCACCCCGCAGCCGCTGCTCGGCGTGATGGACGACCTCGACCTCACGGCCGAGACCCTGGTGCTCGCCCCGGGCGAGGTCCTGCTGTGCGTCACCGACGGGGTCACCGAACGCCGCGAGGGCCGGCGGATGCTGGGCGACGACGGCCTCGCCGAGGTGCTCACCGGCTGCACCGGCCTGACCGCCGGCGCGGTCGCGGCGAGGGTCCAGCGCGCGGTCGAACGTTTCGCCCCGGAGCCGCCGTCGGACGACATGGCGATCCTGACCCTGCGGGTGCCCACCCAGCGTCAGGTCTGAGCCCCCCGGGCTCAGGCCCCAGACCGTACTGACGCAGTCACAAATTGTTATATTCACAACGGTACAAGCGAACCGAGCAGGGTAGACCGATACCACCGGGACATCTCCCGGCGGGAACCTGACCAGCGGTTCCCCGTCGGCCCATCACTTGCGATGGCCCATCACTGACGCCCGCAGCCCGCGCACGCTCACCGCCGTGCGCCCTCGGCACGGCCACCCGCGGCCCCCGTCTCCGCTCATCTCCACTCGTCACGACGACACCACAGCGTCACCGCGCCCTGCGCGCGCCCAGAGTGAAAGGAGCCTCCGGTGAGCAACGACGCTACCGAGGCAACCAACGCCCGTTCCACCGGAGCCGACGCGAGAAACCTCGGCCACCTCGCGCTCGGTCTCACCCTTCTCGCCTACGGCCTGCTCTCCACCGGCATCCTGCACGGCGCCGGAGTCGGGGACGCGGCCCGTCTCGCCCACGTACTCGGCGGCATCACCCTCTTCCTCGCGGGCCTCTGGCAGCTCCGCGGCGGCGACGGCTTCACCGGCACCGCCTTCGCCAGCCTCGCCGCCTTCTGGGTGACCTGGTCGGTGGCCGGCGGGGCGGGCAAGAACGCCGCCGGCCTGTTCCTGCTGCTGTGGGCGCTGCTCGCCCTCACCCTCACCGCGGCGAGCTGGGGCGCGGGCCTGCTCAGCCGCGCCGTCTACGGCCTGCTGGCGCTCTCCCTGCTGTGCTCCGCCATCGCCACCTTCGGCGGCTACGGGGGGCTGGCCAAGGCCGCCGGCTGGATCGCCGCCCTCTCCGGGCTCGCCGCCTGGTACTGGGCCACCTCCGCACTCAGCAACGGCTCCTGGGGGAAGGTCAACCTGCCGGTGAAGTGACCTGCCGGCCGACCGACCTCGGTCCTGGCTCGGCCACGGACCGGTCCTGGCTCAGCCTCGGCTCAACCGACCTGCTCCAGCGGCTCGTCGGCGGTACTCCGGGGCCGGTTCTCCGTCTCGGCGGCGGCCCGGCCCCGTCGGCGTGCCGCCAACGCCAGGACGGCGTAGGCGAGGAGCAGGATCGCCACGGCCACGATGCCGTCCAGCCAGAAGTGGTTGGCCGTCACCACCACCACGGCGACCGTCAACACCGGATGCAGCACCATCACCCAACGCAGCGAACTCCGTGACACCCGGATCACCGCGACCGCCGCCAGGACGCACCAGGCGACGTGCACCGAGGGCATCGCCGACAGCTGGGCCGCCACCACCACACCGCCGACCGCTCCGCCGTACACCGACTGTCCGTACTCGGCGGCCACGTCGACGAAACCGTTCTGCGGCAGCATCCGCGGCGGCGCCACCGGGATGAACTGCACCATCAGACAGACCGCGGTCGTGATCACCACCGTGTTGCGCACCCACGCGTACCGCTCTCGGTGCCGCAGGAACACCCAGAGCAGCACGCCGAGCATGACGGCGAAGTGCATGACCGCGTAGTAGTAGTTCGCCAGCCTCACCAGCACCGGGTACGGCGTGACCGCCTTCTGCCACGAAGCCTCGTCCGGCAGTCCGATCACCTGCTCGGTGTGGTGGATCCAGCTCGCACGGTCCAGCGCGTGGTCCGTACTCATCACCGAGAGGTGCCCGACCAACTGCCAGAGCGCGAACAGCGCCAGTAGCGTGCCGGCCTCCCGCAACAGTGCCGACAGCGCCGGCTTCCGGCCCTTCACCGCGGCGTACGCACCCGCGTGGAGACCTATCGCGGCAGCCCCGGCGGACTGCCAGGTCAGGGTCAGATTCTGCATTGGCAGAGGGTAACGCAAAAAGCCCCTTCCCGGATGGGAAGGGGCTTTTCGGAATAATTGTTCGGCGGCGTCCTACTCTCCCACAGGGTCCCCCCTGCAGTACCATCGGCGCTGTGAGGCTTAGCTTCCGGGTTCGGAATGTAACCGGGCGTTTCCCTCACGCTATGACCACCGAAACACTATGAAACTGTCAACCGCACACCCGAAAAGATCGGGCGGGTCGTTGTTTCAGAACAACACAGTGGACGCGAGCAACTGAGGACAAGCCCTCGGCCTATTAGTACCGGTCAACTCCACCCCTCACAGGGCTTCCATATCCGGCCTATCAACCCAGTCGTCTACTGGGAGCC